>CAJPPE010000168.1 GCA_905372345.1 uncultured Treponema sp.
TCAAAAACCGTAAGTTCTGATATTGTTCTCGATTTATTCATAAGCGAAGTATTTAGATACAGTGTAAGCCTATCGGTTAAAAAGCCCTGTATAGTGGTATATACGGGCTGTAAAATATTTGATAACAAAAAAGCGGCAGCCCACACAATTAAAATGAAGATAACTCCGTTTATGTTTTTTTCCGTTGCAGCATTTATGATTTTGTTTGCCGAATAAATAAGAAGCGAGGGCATAAGTGCTTGAAGCGGAATTACCGTCAAAAGCAAAACGGAATGAAACTTATCGGCTTTAAACACAACCGATAAACTTTTAAAATAAAGACGAAAAAAGTTTTTAATCATAAATACTCATACCATCTTCTTAGTTTAATTAAAATAAATTTTGAACAAGTTTTCCGCCGTCCGTTTCGGGATCCTTGGTGCTCAAATATTCGGAAATATCGACATCCTTTTTATAATAGTCAAGCATATCCTTGTTTTTTTCAAAGAAATGACTTACGGCTATTTTGAAGAATTCCATACAGACTCTGGCATCGTCCTCGGCACGGTGGGCATTTACGGCTTGAACGCCGAACTGTGTTGCAAGGTTTTGCAGGGCATAGCTTTGTAAGCCCGGCAGGGTTTCGCGTGCAAAGGTTAGGGTGTCAAAGACCTTGTTTGTAAGCTTTGTTTTTCCGCACCTTTCAAGCTCGCAGTTTATAAAGTTTATATCGAAGCTTGCATTATGGGCTACCAAAACTGTGTTGCGGATAAAGTCCAAAAAGTCGGGCAAAACTTCTGCGAATTTAGGCTGACCTGCAAGCATCTCATCGGTTATCTGATTTACCTTGCCTGCTTCGGGAGGCATTGGTTTTTCAGGGTCAATCAAAACATTGTAGCGGGCGATAACTCCGCGAATGTCGAATTTTACGCAGCCGATTTCGACAACTCTTTCTGCCTTGGCCTCTGTTCCCGTTGTTTCGGTATCGAAGGCCGTAAAAACCGCCTTATCATAGACGGCACTAATCCAATCGTAAGAGCTCATTATGCGTTTAGTACCCCGTTAAATTCTTTTTCGAATTCGGCAATCTTTTTATCCGATTGTTTTTTAGCTTCTTCAACCGATGAAACAACCTTTTCGGAATGGATTATGTATATCTTTATCTTGGGTTCGGTGCCGCTGGGCCTTATGCAGATTATGGAGCCGTCTTCCAAATAATATTGAAGAACATTGCTTTTAGGCAGAGTAACTGTAGTTTTTTTGGTCGGCTCTAAAGGAGAATATTCCGTGCTTTCCTGAATGTCCCTGATGGTTTTTACCTTCACGCCGGCGATTTCACTTAAATTTCTTTCCCGCACTCTTACCATCATGTCCTGCATAATCTTTAAGCCTTCTGCACCGGGGTATACCATGTTGATGGTCTTTTCTCCGTAAAAGGCAAATTTAGAAAAGATTTCGTTTAGCCTGTCTAAAAGGCTCTTTCCCTTGCTCCTCCAATAGAGGGTCATCTCGGCACAAATTGCAGAAGAGGCAATACCGTCCTTATCTCTTACCTCGGTTCCGAAGTTGTAGCCGAAGCTTTCTTCATAACCGTAAAGATAGGAGTGGGAGCCCGTGCTTACCATCCTTTCGGCAACGCCGCATATCCACTTAAAGCCGGTAAGACATTCTTCACTTTGCACATTGTAAGAGGCAGCAATCAAATCGCTTAAGGGAGAGGTTACTATCGAGCGTACTATTGCGGCATTTTGAGGCAGCTTATTTTGTTCTTTTAATGTAAGACAGATATAATCCGCAAAGAGAGCTCCCATCTGGTTGCCGCTTATAAGCTGCATTTCGCCTGCATCGTTTTTTACTGCACAGGCAAAGCGGTCGGCATCTGGATCGGTGGCCATCAAAATATCGGCACCTTCCTTTATAGCCAAATCCATGGCCATCTTTAAGGCTTTCGGGTCTTCGGGATTGGGATAGCTTACCGTTGGGAAATTCCCGTCAGGTTCACGCTGTTCGGGAACGCTTATAACATTAAAGCCCATTTCTCCCAGTACCTTTTCGACATGCATAGCTCCCGTTCCGTGAAGGGGAGTGTAAACTATCTTTACCTTGGAAGCCATATTTTTAATAATTTCTTGACGGCTGATTTTCTTTTTAAGCATAGCCCAGTATTTTTCGTCTATTTCTTTATCGATTATTACGAGCTTTCCATTTTTAAGAGCTTCTTCTTCGCTCATCATTTTGATTGAAGAAACCTCGCCTACCTTTTTAATGATGCCCGAATCATGGGGCGGGGTAATCTGGGCTCCGTCCGACCAGTAGGCCTTGTAGCCGTTGTATTCCGGAGGGTTGTGCGAAGCTGTTACTACAATTCCCGTATCGCAGCCGAGTTCCCTTATGGCATAAGAAAGTTCCGGCGTAGGCCTAAGGCTCGAAAAAAGGTAACAGCGGATATTGTTTGCCGCAAAAATCAGAGCAGCCGTTTTTGCGAAAACATCCGAAAAGCGTCTTGAGTCATAAGCAATTACGGCACTTAAAGAACCGGCCTTAGCCTTGTCAGGCTTTGCTTCAATCAGATAATCCGCAAGTCCTTGGGTTGCATTTTTTATTACTAAAGGATTCATGCGGTTTGTGCCGCCCCCTATAATTCCCCTTAAACCAGCCGTTCCGAATTCCAAGTCCCTATAAAAGCGGTCATACAATTCCTTTTCATCGTTTTTTTCGATTAAAGCCTTAACCTCTTCTGCGAATTTTACTTCCTTTTCTTCGGAAACATATTTTTTTGCTCTATTCAATATTTCATTTTTATCCATAAAAAGTCCTCCGTTTATAACTTTATAATTATATCACAGTTTAGAGGTTTCCTGCAAGGGCGCGAAAATTCGGCATAAAAAATCGAGCTGAAATTGTTAAGAAGCCTTATAAAAAATTGGGAAGGTATTTTATCCACTGTCTCAAGGCTGCCGCTTCTTCGATATGGGCTAAGGAAATATTTTTGCTTGATTCGATATCGGCGATTGTGCGGGATATTTTTAAGAGGGCGTGGCTTCCTCTCCCCGAAAGTTTTTTTGAGTCAACAATCACGGAAAAAAATCTTTCCGCCTCGCCGCTCATTTTGCAAACTTCAGCCGTTTCTTGGGGTGAAAGTCTTGCGTTTTCATAAATTATGTTTTGCACTTTTTTCTCCTTATTTGTAAATTTTAATCTTTCCCATTGAATGAGTCTTGCGTTTTTTATTTTTTCTCTCATCGTTTGGGTAGAATATTTTGCTTCCGCCAAAATGTTTTCAGGCTTGGGCGGCATTACCGGCACCCTTATATCGATTCTGTCCAAGAGGGGGGCGGTGAGTTTTTTCCAATATTTTTCGATTTCGTATGGGAGGCAGGTGCAGACTTTTCCGGGGCTTCCGAAGTTGCCGCAGGGGCATGGGTTAATCGCAAGGAGGAGCTGAAAGCGGGCAGGGAAGGTGCTGCTTCTTCCGGCACGGCTCAAGGTTACGCTTCCCGTTTCCAAGGGAGCACGGAGGCTTTGTAAAACGCTTGCCTTAAATTGAGCGGCTTCATCTAAAAAAAGAACTCCGCCGTGGGCAAGGGAAACTTCACCGGGCATACATTTTCCGGCTCCTCCTATGATGCCTTCCATGCTTGCATTTTGAGAGGGCATTCTAAAGGGCGGCCTTTTTAAGAGCCTATCCTTTTGAATAGATTGAGGTAAAAGACCTGCGATGCTGTAAATGCGGGTTGTTTCCATTGCCGTTTTTTCGTCCATGTCGGGGAGAAGGAGGGGAAAGCGGCTTAAAGAAAGGGTTTTTCCGCAGCCGGGAGGGCCGTAGGCTATGAGGTTATGTCCGCCTGCCGCTGCTATCTCCAAGGCCCGTATCAGGCCGTCCTGTCCGCGGATATCCTCAAAGCCTTTTACCAAGCCGAGCCCGCTTTTTGAATCTTTTTGAAAATCGAAATTTTCCGTTTCTTCCGTATCGCTCCATACAAAAATATGTGCTTCTTCCTTATCGAGGGCGGTTCCCTTATCGGGAAAGTTTTCTTTTTTTAACCCCTGAGGCTTTGTATCAAGTTTTCCGCTTTCTATTTGGTAGAAAAATTCGAGAGCTTCAATTAAATCGGATACTCCGAATACATTGATGCCGTCTTCGATGAGGGCCTCGGCCTCGTTTTCTTTTGGAACTATAAAGTATTTGATGCCTTGAGAACGGGCTGCCGAGATAGCTCCTATGAGTCCGCGCACAGGCCTTACCCTGCCTGAAAGTTCAAGCTCGCCCATTATCATCACTGATTTTTCCGCCCTGTCTTCATCTTGGGGAATTATAGTTTGAGCTTTTGCTTTAACCTCTGCCGAATTTTTTTCCGCCTCTTTTGCAGTTAGGACGGCGATGGCAATAGGAAGATCGAAGCCGCTCCCTTCTTTTTTTTGATCGGCAGGGCTTAAATTTATCAGTATCCTGCTTGCGGGAAATTCAAGCCCCGAATTCCTGATAGCAGCCCTCATCCTATCCCTCGCTTCCTTTACCGCAGAACCGGGGAGCCCCACTATGTCGATAACCGGCAAGCCCCGCCTTAAATCCGCCTCGACCTTAATCAATTCTCCTTCATAGCCAAATGACGAAAAACTTAAAATTTCCATTATGTACTCCTCTCTACTAT
>CAJPPE010000169.1 GCA_905372345.1 uncultured Treponema sp.
CTATATCGAGGCCATGTCCTACCTGCGGCGGCGAAGGCTCCATAATCGAAAAACCCTGTAAAAAATGCGGCGGAAACGGCTTAGAGCGCAAAAAACAGCGTATAATCGTTACTATTCCTGCCGGTGTCGAAAACGGAAAACGGATTACTATTCCCAGTCAAGGAAATGCAGGTCAGGCAGGCGGAGATTATGGCGACCTCTTTGTATTTATCTTTGTTCAAGCTCATCCTCATTTTGAGCGGAACGGAATAGATCTCTACTGTGCAGTTCCCATCTCAATGACTCAGGCTGCCTTGGGCGGAGAAATAAACATCAAATCCCTTGACGAAAAAACCTTAAAACTTAAAATTCCGGCCGGAACGCAAAACGGGAAACTTTTAAGAATCAGAGGTGAAGGTGTTCCTTCAGGAATAGGCCGAAAGGGCGATCTTTATATTCAAATTCAAGTGCAAATTCCTTCAAAATTGTCATCAAAATCAAGAAAACTTTTGCAGGAAATTTCAGAACTTGAAGGAGAAAACGAAAATCCGAGCCTCATAGCCCTAAAGGATTTACCTTAAAAATTTTTACTTTACACTTTATTTTTATTTTATTTTATGATATAATACCTCCAAAGCTGGAGAAGATCATAATGATAAAATTACGTAAATTACTTTCGAATATTCTGATAAGTATTGGGATGGGGAGTGTTTTTGCTCTCTTCTTGATATTTGTCAGCCCGAGATTTTTGTTTTTAGGTAAATTTTATTCGGCTAATGATATGACTCTGGCTTTGAGCAGGTTGGCTAGAATTCCTGAGATTACTCAGGTTCATCGTTTTATCATAGGAGCTTTGGTCTTTGTCATTGTTGCAATCTTTGCAGACTATCTTATACGTACCTCTTATAAGAAAATAGAAAGTAGAGAATATGATAAGCCTAAAACTAAGGTTTTTGCGGAATTTTTGAAAAAAACTCGATTTTGTTACACTATAGAAAATTTAATAGATGCCATAAATAATGAGCTTGAATATTCAGGTGACTGTTCGGTAATGCTTGTAGATGCTATAGAAAATATCGTTTTATATAACAGCGCTTCAAGATTTATTTCTTCTCCGGAAACTTATGCTTCTTTGCATGAAATCACAGTGGGATACAAACCCGGAGTTTATTTTTTTAATGCCGATATGCAGGGCTGTAAACTTAAAGATGCCCGTATTGCTGCGGTAATTTTAGAAAAAATGCAATTTTTTATTATTTGCGGATATTTTAATGAGGTTGAACCTGAGATTTTTAATACAATGTTTTCGGAATTTTTGACTTATCAAAACAGGGTTACTACTCTTGAGAAGCTTTTATACTTTTCAGAATTAAGCCAAGAATGGAACATGGTTGCCAACACACAAAAGGCTTTCTTACCTCAAAAGCTCCCTGAGATGCCTATGCTTGAGTTGGCGGCTTATTTTAAACCCCTTGTAAACGTATCAGGAGACTATTATGATGCTATAAAGATTGATGAGCATAAGACCCTCCTAGTTGTAGGGGACGTCTCCGGTAAGGGCCTTTCAGCTGCATTGGTTATGGGTATTGTTGTAAATACAATTAAAATAGCAAAAAATAAAGAAGACCTTCCTGCTCTTGTGTTGGCGGTAGACAGCGCCATAAAAAGAATGGGCCTTTTGGATAAGTATACGGTTTTATTTTTAGGTTTAGTTGACACCGAAAAAATGTCTATAAAATATGTTAATGCCTCAATGGAAGATCCGATGATTCTTACGGAATCCCCGTATGGCTACAAGGTAAAGGTTCTTGAATCTACCTGCAGTATTGTAGGTATCATTGACTTCGATAAAATAGAAGTGCGTGAAAGACCTCTTTATCGAGGTGATGTAATTTTGATGATGACTGATGGTGTTCCTGAGGCCATGAATGGCGAAGGCGTTGAATTAGCTGAGACCGATATGTACATGGAATCTATAAAATCTTTTGTTCAATCCAGCGCAGATGATATAGTGCAAAAAGTTGCCGGTATGGCTTATGCTCATACAGGTAGTCAGCCCATGCGAGATGATATTACTATAATGTGTGCTAAGGTTAAGGGGTAACATATGGGGCTGATTGTTTTTGAATTCTTTTTTCTTATTGTCTTAACGATATTGGCTGCAAGCCTCATTGTCAAAGAAGAGCCTTATGCGCGGGATCTTTTTATGGTTGCCGGGATGACAGTAATAACGACCTTGCTTTTTTTGACCTTAATATTAGCATTATATTTCAATTTTTCCGGCGTAGTTTTTATTATATCTAAAATTTTTATGATAGGGATGGTTTTGATTTCCTTTTTTACCTTGCAGTTTACCGTTAAAATGCCTTATTTTGAGCGTAAAAAAAATACTCCTTTTACAGTGCTTAATGGTATTTTGCATTTAGGTATTGCTGCATTGGCAATTTTCTTTATAAAAGGTTTCTTTTGGAATCCTCTATCAGGTTTTAAATTCACATCAGTTATGATAGCTGGAAATCCTGCCTCAGGCATTTTTGAAAGGATACTCCTTTTGGTTGTACCTGTTTTGGCAATGTTGATTTCTATATATAAAGTTTTTAGGGAAGGACGTAGAATTTACAGACAGCAGATGATAATTTATTTTCTGGCTCTTTTTTTTAGCGTAATTATTTGGAGCTTTGTATATTATCTTTCTACTATTTTTTCATGGGCAATAGCTATAACACCTCTTGGATATCTGCTTTTAGTATTTTTTACCTCATTCGGATTTTCAACCTCAATGGTATATGATAGAAAACAGCTGTCCCTTGCCTTATTCAGATTTTTGATTTTTATTTTAGTATTTGCTGCCGTAACAGGATATTGGGCTTCGTGGGTTCTTACCTATGTCCGTAATTTTTATCTTCAGATTGTTTTGCTGATTGTAGGAGCTCTAATTTTTCTTGTTATTAGGAATTTTGTTTCTCAAAAATTTAAATGGCTTTTGGGTGATACTTCAGAATACGCAAAAGTTATAGAAGAAAAATTGCAACGGGTTGACTATACGGAAGGCCGTGAAAAAGTCATGAACAATTTTTCTAATATTCTATTGGAACAACTAAATGCCGGTTCTATCAATATTTTGATTACAAGTGAAAATGAAATATTGGAACCTGTTTATTCGACCATAGATATAACTTCTACCTTTGATGCTGCTCAACCTATTTTTAAATTTTTATTGAATGAAAATATTCAGGTTGTAATGCGATCTCAAGTTTTGACAAACCCTCTTTTTTCCGATGTAAGAAGTGAATTAATAAGTTTTATGAACAGTACGTATGCCGAAATATTAATTTGTGTACGTGAAGGCCAAAAATTGATAGGTGTTATTTCCATTTCTTCTAAAAAAAGAAAAGAGGCTTATACCACATATGACTTTGATGTCTTAAATAGTCTTTATTCTTACTTCTTTTTAGTTGTATATTATTTGCGGAATATAGCAAAGCAGGATATAGTTCTTATTCTCGATAGAGAAATAGAAATGTCCGATCAAATTATCGGTTCAATCCAAAAGAATATAGATATTGTTGAAAAGAAAGTTATTGATGTGGATTCTGTTGCTTTTTCGGCTCACCAATTGGGAGGCGATTTTACCGACTTTATTCGATTGTCTGAAGATAGATATTTATTTTTGATAGGAGACGTTTCCGGTAAAGGATTAAGTGCAAGCATGTCAATGGTTATTTTGAAGTCTGTTATGCATACTTATCTTTCGGAAACTCCCGATTTTAAAGAGCTTGTAGTAAAAATAAATTCTTTTATTAAGAATAATCTTCCTAAAGGAACTTTTCTTGCGGGACTTTTCGGTATTATGGATTTTAAGACCTCAACAATATACTATCTTAACTGTGGTATTCCTCTCATGTCTATGTATATTGATTCTTATAAAAATGTTATCGAAATACAGGGAGAGGGAAGAGTATTAGGTTTTGTAAAAAATATACGGCCCTTTTTGAAGGTCAGAAAAATTACAATGAACCGTAATGATATTATAGTATTTACGACTGACGGTTTGTTGGATTCCAAGAATTTAAAAGGCGACAAATTCGGAAATGAGAGGGTAAGCCGTTTAATTGCAGCGAATAAGACTAAGTCTGCTAAAGAAATTTCTAATGCAATATATAAAACGTTCTTGGATTATATTGCTCATGAAATTGAAGATGATATTACTATTATGACATTTAAACATATATAAGGAAGTTTTATGGAAACTTTAATTATTAATGAATCAGAGGTATCCGGATGCTTATTATTATCTATAGAAGGTTCTGTTAATTTATATACATCCGGCGATTTTGAAAAAAGAGTATATTCGGCAATTAAAGATCACGATACAATTTTGGATCTATCAAAGGTAACATCACTATCATCGTCGGGAATTGGCGTGCTTATGTCTGCCCATAATGATAGTGAGGATAACGGACACAAGATGTATGTGTTGAATCCGGCCAAGGATGTCAAAATGGCTCTGGATTCAACAGGATTTTCAGATGTGTTTAATATTATCCATTCCGTCGGTGAGATATAAATAATTTTTATTAGATTTAAAA
>CAJPPE010000170.1 GCA_905372345.1 uncultured Treponema sp.
CGGATACGGTGCTTAATTATTTGGATTATTGCAGTAAGGCTTTTATCATAAAAAAGGTTCCACGCTACGATACTGCGGGAAAAAAGGTGCTTAAAATCGACGAAAAATACTATCTGACGGATCACGGGTTTAGGCAGGCACGAGGATTTTCCAATATGAAAGACATCGAAAGAGTGCTCGAAAATATTGTTTATATCGAACTTCGTTCCAGAGGCTATGAGGTTACAATAGGCAAGGTAAAAGACAAAGAAATCGACTTTATAGCAAAAAGGGAAAACGATATTTCTTATTATCAAGTCGCTTATAAAATGGGAGATGAATCCACAAGGGAAAGGGAATTCGGAGTTTATAAGACAATCAAGGATAATTTTCCTAAATATGTACTTTCCTTGGATTCTATGGATTTTAGTCAAGATGGAATTATCCACAAAAACATAATCGATTTTTTACTAGAATACGGAGCCTAGTCTCTAGCCCATGTAGAGTACCTCCTCGGCAAGAGCGGCTGCTTCGTCTTTGTCGTGGGTAACGTAAACGGCCGTGTAACCCAAACTCTCCTGCTTGGCTCTTAATTCTTTACGCAGGTGCAGGCGAAGGTCTGCATCGAGGGCTGAAAGGGGTTCATCAAAGAGGATGAGGGAAGGATTTACCGCAAGGCTCCGTGCAAGAGAAACCCTTTGTTTTTCTCCGCCCGAAAGAAGATCCGTTTTGCGTTTTTGTAAGGCCTCCAAATGAAAAAGCTCGACAAGGGAGGCAATGGCCTTTCGGGCTTCCTTTTTGGACATGCCTTGGGAAACCAAGCCGTAGAAAATATTTTCTTCAACATTGAGATGAGGGAAGAGGGCGTAATCCTGAAAGACCATTCCGATTCCGCGTTTGCCGGGAGGAGTGTGATTGATATTTTTTCCGTCTAAAATAATTTCGCCCGAATCCGGAGGGACAAGGCCTGCGATTATTTTTAAAACCGTTGTTTTGCCGCAGCCTGAGGGACCGAGGAGGGCAAGAGCTTTCCCCTTTTTTAATTCAAAGGAAATGTAAATATCTTTTTCGGTAAAATGTTTTTTTATGTTTTTAAGCTGTAAAAATGCTTTTTCCATTTGGTTCTCCTTAAATTATTTCAAGTTTCTTTCTCCTGTAAAAAGAAAACAAAGCCGGTTATAAGGCTTAAGACGACTGCAACTGCAGAAGATTCTACAAAGCGGTATGAAGAAGCATAATCGAAGATCAGCAGGGCAAGGTTATTAAAACGCGGTATGTTTAAAACTATTGGTAAGGAAGCATCTCCCGCACTTATGGCAAAGACAAAGGCCAAGGCGGAAAAGATTCCCTTCTTGCATAGAGGTACTATCACCTTAAAAAAGGCCATTTTTTTATCCGGTGAAAGCAAGACTGCCGCATTGATAATATTTTGAGGAATGCGTAAAAGCGAGGTCTGTATTTGTGTCCACGCAAAGGGCCATGCAAGGGAGCTTTGTGCAAAGATTAAAATGAGCTCTGTTCCGTTGGGTCTTAGCAAGAACCAGCCGAAGCCCAGCATTACCGATGAAACGGCCAATGGCAGATAAGGAACCGCGTATATTTTTCTCCGGTTATAAAAGACTGTAATGTATGCAAAAAACAAAGAAGCTATGAGGCTTACAATGGTCGTAAGAATGCCGATTTTGATGCTTGTCCAAAAAGCCGTCCAAAAAGTTCGGGATAAAAAAATATTTTTCCACGCTTTAAAATAAAAGAATTTATTAAAGATAGAAGTATAATTTACATTATATGTAGAATGTAAAAAGATAGAAAACAAGGGTGCTATTAAAAAAATAATAATTATAAAAATCGTAAAGCTAAAAAAAACTTTTTGTCCAAAGCCTTTTATTGCTGTCCGCTCCCTTATTCCCTTTAGGTTTTCGTTTTGTACCTTCATCTTTTTTTGCAGTTTAGAATAGATGAGTATTAAAATTAAGGCCGCAGATATTTCGGTGAGGGCTATCTTTGCGGCAAGGTTCATATCCAATTTTGTGCGGGCGGCCTTGTAAAGTTCAACCTCTAAGGTGGTAAGGGCAAGGCCTCCGAAAAGCAGAATTATTATAAAACTAAAAAAGCAAAAAAGGAAGATCAACAAAAAGGAAACGGCTATCGAATTTAAAAGAGCCGGAAAGGTTATGGTCTTAAAGATTCTAAATTTACTTGCCCCTAAAAGGAGGGCGGCATTAGGTTCATCTTCGCTTAATCGTTCCCAAACTTGAAAAATTGTTTTCATCGCAATGGGAAAGTTGTAAAAGCCGTGGATTATAATTACTCCCGTCATCGAAAACACAAAATTGACAGGCGGTTCGTCTTGGTTTAATAAGCTCTTTAAAAAAGAATTTAGGATTCCGTTATTCCCGAAAAATATTATAAAGGAAAGGGTAACGATTATTGCAGGCACGCAGAGGGGGACGCTCGACAGAGCCATTAAAAATTTTCTACCCCGAAAGTTTTTTCTTGCACAAAAATAAGCGGCAGCAAAGCCTACCGTGCAGGCAAGGGCTGAGGAAAAAAAAGCCTGAGAAACCGTAAAGGCTGCAATCCTAAAAATCTGCGAAAAATCAAAGGAGCTTTTTACTCCCGTAATATGCGAAAAGTCAAAGCGTGAAGAAAATAAGGGAACAAAGCTTAAAATCAGCGGAAGAAAAAAAGAAAGCAGTACAAGAAAAAAGATAAGGCCGCCGAGCGGTAAAACAAGGCGGCCTGCCTTTGATAGGCCGCTCGGCCGAGAAAGTCGGTCAGGCCGAGTATCTCGGCCTTTCTGTTTATTTTTGTAAAACATTGATTACGGCATTAACCGATTCGGTTTGATCTTCTGAAGGAATACGCAAAACTTTTGCAGGTTTGGGAACATCCTTATAAGAAGCAGGAAGAGCAAGTCCCTTGATAACGGGATACATAAACTGAGTTTCGGGAAGGAGGCTTTGAGCTTCTTCCGTCAGCATAAAGTCTATAAATTCCTTTGCTCCTTTAGTATTAGCTGCATTGGCGGCAATACCCATGCCTTCAATCTGAATAATATGCCCTTCTTCAAAAATCAATGGTTGAAATCGGTCTGTTTTGTCATATAAAACATGGGAGGCGAGGCTGCTTGTGTAAGAGATGGCTATGGGAGCTTCTCCGGCTGTAAAATATCCGTAGCCCGTACTCCACTTGGGGGCCATGGCAAAGATGTTCGGTTTGAGGGCCTTCCAAAAGTCAAGATACTTATCGCCAAAAACGGCCTTTGTCCACGAGACTAAACCCAGTCCTGTTGTGCTGGAACTCGGATCCAAAATGACAATCTTTTTTGCATAAGCCGAATCGGTTAGCTCTTTTAAGGATGAGGGCTTTTTGATTTTAGCTTTTGTGTCGAACATAAAGGCAAAATAGCCGTAGTCAAAGGGGGTTAAAAGCCAGTCATCGGCAATAAGAACAGCTGAATCTATTTTGTCTGAGGCCGTAGGTTTGTAGGCTTTTAAAATTTTTGCCTTGCGGGCCTTTTCGATAAGGTGGTTATCTATACCGATGAGGACATCCGCTGTAGAAGCCTTGCCTTCCAATATGACCCTGTTCAAAACGCCTTCTTTGCAGATAACGTACTCAACCTCTTTGCCCGTTTTTGCCTTAAAGAGCTCGGCAATTTTCGGGCCTGGGCCGTAGTCGGCAGCAAAGGATTTTGTCGTGTAAACTACAACCTTTGTTCCGTCAGATTCTTTTGCACCGCCTGCAAAAAGAGCGGCACAACCGATAATTAAAAAAGAGAAAATTAAAATAGAGCGTAAATGATTTTTCATATGCTCCCTCCGCCGGTATTATCCGGATCAGGTAATAGGGCATCCGTGCGGACAGCCCTTTGCGGGTATGTTCTCAGCTTGTAAAAGCACCCCGGCAATATGAGTTTAGCATAAGAAAAATAAAAAATCAAGGGGATAAATAGACCGATAAATAGAAGTTGCTGTATACCCAAAGTAAAAATCTAATTAAAAAAGCCGATTTATTCCGAAAGGTCAATCGGCTTTTTTGTATAAAGTTTTTTGAGTAAGCATTATAAGCTATTAAAAATTTCCTTTCCAAGTTTTACGGCATATCAAAGCCAAGGGTTCCGCTCGGATTTATTATATTATCGAATATGCTATCACGACGGAGGCGGCTCCTGTTCCCAAACCAGCAGCTTAAACTACATTTTAGGGAATTTAGGGTCTGCACTATTCAAAGGTCATTTTTCCTTTATAAACCCATATAAAACCTATTTGAAAAATAATGCAAGTCAAATTACACCTTAAACTTTCCGACCTCCTTAGAGAGGTTTTCAATGCTCTCTTTATTTTTTTGGCTTATTGTGTTTACTTCTTGTACGGCATTGCTGATTTGCACGGCACCGGAGGCCATCTCGTTCATGCTGTCGGTGATGACGCGGGTAAGTTCATCGAGCTTTTGCATCTCTTGCGCGACATTTTCGCCTCCGTGAAGCATTTCTGCGGAGCCGTCGTTTACCTGATTGGTTACCATGTTTATATCGCGGATAGCCGACAATACTTCTTTGCTGCCGTTTT
>CAJPPE010000171.1 GCA_905372345.1 uncultured Treponema sp.
AAATTATGAAAAATAAAATTTTTATCGCTATTTTCATCATCATGGGACTTTGTGCTTTTTCTCAAGCTGCAGTGGATATTTTTGATCCGCTGTATGAGGATATACGAATATGGGAAAAGATAGGTTTACTTAATGACTTGTCTTCATTACGGCCTTACCCCTTACAAGAAATAGAAAGAATTTTAAACATCGTTATTGAAAAAGGAACCGAAAAACAGATAAAAAAAGCTCAAGAATATAAAAAACGTTTATTCGGAAGTGTATTTCATTATGGAGGAATAGCTGAATTAGGAGTCGAAATTCCTAAAAAACAAAGGGATATATTACTTGCTCCATTACTAGACATGAATATTTCCATACATAGATTACTTACAGCTTCGGCTCATGCCAATTTTAGTTTATTAAATAAATTACCCAAAGAAGAGGGGTTGCCTGCATTTCAATTCTCTAAAAGAGATATTATGAAAGACAGCACTTCAATCGGTTCTTTTTATCTCTTACCTATGTTTAACTCAGGTGTTGCAGTAGGGACGCCGGAATACTATTTTACGGCAGGAATGGCAAGAACCTCATTCGGCCCTTTTGATGAAAATAATATTCTGATAGGAAAACAAGCTTTCCATTCGGGACAGTTTATATTTGTCGTCAATAAAGAAAAATTTACATATAATCAAGCTTTACTGGCTATATCTGCATCGGATGACAGAGGAGGTTCTTATTCTCCTAAGAAATTTACGGCTTCACACTCCATAACATACAGACCCCTTCCATGGATATCTATTGGACTTGTTGATATAGTCACATACGGAGGCAGGTTTGAGCCTATTTATCTTCTTCCATTTTCAGTATTTTTTATAGGGCAAAGTATATACAATTTTGCTGATGCCAGTATGTTGGGCTTAACATTAACAGTCAAACCTATCAAAGGCTTAAAAATCGATGCCGTACTCTTGGCTGATGACATAGGCTTTAATGAGATAGTAAAATTCAAAAAAGATGCAAAATGGAGGATGGCAGGTCAATTCGGAGTTTCGTATGCAATGCCTAAAGATCATTGGTTCAGCTTTGCAGATATAAACTATACTCTGGTAACACCCTACTGTTATACCAGCATCCACAATAACGATAGAAAAGAACCTAACTATGAAAATTATACACATAATGGAGAACCTCTAGGAAGCAACCTGCCTCCAAACTCCGACAGAATAAAAGTTAAAGCTCAGTTTAGGCCTTTAGAAGGTCTTGCAATAAATGTATCAAATACCTTTATACGCCATGCCAATGTTACGGAAAGTGTCTATGATCCCGTAATATTAAGAGAATATCTTAAAGAAGGGAATTATTCGACTGACGGCTCGATTTTCAATCATTCAGCGGTAGTAGATAAAAATTCAGAAAGAACACATGCTTTCCTTTACTCCACACCCTTCCTCACCCAGCAAACAATTCAATATGTCAATCAGCTTGGATTAGAGGGCGTAGTTAATCTCCCAATCTTAAAGTCCGGCGGTTTAATACAATTTAAAATGGGCTATACCTTTGAAACAAATATAAATCCGGGAGTAAATAGGAATATTTATGCAAAGGATCCATCAATCAATGATGTCTCAACTCCACAGCAAGTATTGGAAGCAGCTGATGAACAGTTAAAAAAATGGAGAGAAGCTGCCAAAGGAAAAGAGTTTAATCATTACTTTAACATAGGCGTAAAAATCTCTTATTAATAAATAATCATTTAGCGGTCTTTTGCCAGACTTTATTTTTAATTTTCCATGTGCATAGGCCGCTTTTTTCTTCTTTAAATTCGACATCGGCATAGTACCAGCTGCGGCATCTCAAAATTGAAAAAACAGGAAGACTTGTTTTTTGTTTTAAGTTTTCAAATTGTAAAAATATTGTTTCAGCTTCATCTCTTGCATCACCCAAGATAAAGCCTCCGTTAGTCTCAAAAGAATCGGAAGAATTACAAGGCCGTACAATTAGAGAGCCTGACAAAATCGGCGGATAAATTGTAAGATAGTCAAATTTTTCCATTGTTTTAAAAAGAGGAATTGTCTTACGAAAAGGAAAAGGTAAAAGACTTTGAATCAACTTTTGTTCCTCATAGAGAACGGCCATTAAATTATCGGGTAAAAAAAGGCAAGTTTCCATAATACTTAAAAAGGTTTACTTTCAAAATCTTCAAAAAATGAAGCATTGAATTTACGCTCTACCCCTACGGAGGTAGGAGGTCCGTAAAAAGGCATAATAATAAGATTGTCTTCAAAGCCCATGAGTTTTGTTTTTAAAATATTACGCAGAGTCCTTTCTGCATACACATTTGAAGTTTGACCAATCATACCGGCAGATAAAGACGTTCCGGTAAATACCACATTTTCAATTTGAAATATGTAAGAGTATGATGAGGGTGCAGGAATTGCAAAATATTTTACAGGATAACCGGCTAAATCTATGCAGCCGTCTCCTCGCAGTGTATTTATTATTATATTTTCAGAAAAACAACTTCCGGCATAAACCTTTGGATTGTAAATTTTTAAAACCGTATTGAGTCCCGCTTCATATGGATGCTCAAGGTTATGAGTCAATAGAACGGCTTTAAGATTAAATTCATTTTTTTCAATTTGATGTATCATCTTTTCCGTTATCTTTGCAGGGTCAATGATAACAGCTTCTTTTGTAATTTCATTTCCGATAAGATAGGTGTTTGCAAAAAACTGCGGCGAAAAATGAAGATAAACTTTCATACAAATTCATCTCCTTCCGTAAAAACAGCTTCACGGGTGTTGGATGACTTATAAGAAACAGCATCTTCTTTCGAATGTAAAAAGAAGGTCTTTTTAAGATTGCAGTTTTGAAAATAAACGTTTTTTAAAAATGAAAACATAAAACGTGAACTGTACAAATCCGAATCGTTAAAGAATACTTCTTCAGCCCTGATTCCGTTAAAATTATTTTGCAGAAGCTCGGAATTTTTAAAATCCGTGCGTATAATTTTTGCTCCGCCGAATGATGAAAACTGAATATCTGAATTTTGAAAATCACAAGACTCTATTTCGCAAAAATCAAAAAAACACATTCTAAGATGCAGATTACTGCAATTACAGTTTTTAAATTTGCTGTTTGAAAAACTACATCCGGTAAAAGATTTTTTTGAAAAGTCTAAACCTTCAAATTCCAAACCGGATAAATTTAAACAGTTCAAAGAATCAGATTTTTTTAAAAGTTCGAGAAAATCTTCATATTCAGTTTTTTTATCAAAATTAAACATCAGCTCCTTCTTATTATCGTATTCTAAACTTAAAAAAGATATGTTTCAAGTAGTTTAAGGCGTAATTTCGTACACCCGTATTCTATTATCCAAAAAATCTGATAGGACTATTTTTTTACCGTCGGGAGAAACATCCAAACCTGTGGGCTGATTACCGGCTTCAATGCTTTCAATACGGGTAAAGGTTTTTGTGTCAATTATATCTAGATGGCCGAAGACATAACCCTTGTACAAATATCCTTTATCGGGGTTATTCGGGCCTCTGCATGAAACATAGAGAAGGCTTTTGTCAGGCGACAGCTGAATAGTATTAGGATTAAAAAACACCTTGATACTTGCAACAAGCTCATCCTTATCCGTAGAATAAACTTCAATGATATTATTTCTCATATCCGAAACATAGATGAGTTTACGCTCATAGTCGGTAACGATGTGGCGCTTTGCTCCCTTCACCCCGCCCTCGTAAACGGTTTTATAATCGGCTAAAGATTTTTTTATAAGCTTACATTGAGAATTACCGGCAGCGTCTTCAAATTGTGCGCAGTAAATAAATTTTCCGTCTTGAGAAAATGCCATACCTCTCGGAACAGCCTTAGTTTTTATTTTTCTTTCTTCTTTATAAGAAGAAGGATCGATAACGCTTATATCCTGTGAGGTCCAGTTACTCAAATAGACCTTATCAAGGCCGGCATTATAAGCCATTACCTTGCTCCATGTACCTGTAGATTTTATAGTCCTTTTATATTCAAAAGATGTAAGATCAAATATATGAATTGAGGCCGTAGGCATTTGGCTGACCCATAATTCGTTTTTATGTTTTAGAACAAGAGATTCTACAAAACCGAATTTTTCGGCATATTCTTTTAGAGGAGAAATTCGCTTTATGCTTCCGGTTTCTATATCTATTAAATCAAATCCCGAACCGTCAAGAAGAGCTACAGCAACGGTTTTATCGTTTACGAAGGTAACGCTCTTAGGTTTTCTCCCTGTAGGAAAAATTTTAATTACATCGTATTTTGAATTTATTGGAGATAGAACAACAAAGGCTTTTTTATTTTCTATAGATGTTAAATCCAAAGTATGAGCACGGAAGCCGTCTTTTTTTATTACAAGAGAAGTTGTCCTATCTTTTAAAGTAAAACTCAAATGCCCCAAGGTCTTATCGGAAGATATAAGTTTAGGTTCAACTTTAAGTCCGTCAGCAAAAAATTCCGCATTTTTATACGGCTGAAGATTAAGATCTAAAGCAAAATCTGCAAAAAGCGATAGAGCGG
>CAJPPE010000172.1 GCA_905372345.1 uncultured Treponema sp.
TTTTCTTTTGTTCTTCTTCATTGAGGTCTTTGAAGTTGTTGTCTGCCAGATATTTTAGCTTTACTTCATTGGGCTTGCCTTCAAGTCCCTTTGTATAAGCAGGCGAAACAACCGGATCGGCAAGCTCCCAAATTTTACCTATCGGGTCCTTAAAGGCTCCGTCTCCATAAACCATAACCTCGATGGTTTTTCCTGTTTTTTCTTTTATTATAGCCTGTATCTTATCGACGATGACTTGTGCATTCTGGGGAAAGAGTTTAATCCTGTCCTCTCCTGACTTATTGGAACCCAGAAGCCCGTAATCCGAATTAAAGCCGCTTCCATTTACAGGACTGCTCAAAATATCGTCGAGGCCTAAAACGGTCTTTGCTCCGGCCTTTTTTAAAAGTTTTTTTGTTCTATTCCGTGTATGAATATCGCAGGCTAAAACCGAATCGGTGTATTCTATTATTTTTTTCGGATCATTGGAGAGAATTACAAAAGATTCTGGATTATGTTTTTTGATTATCGAATCATAATATTCTATATAGTCCATCCCTGTGAATTTATGCTTGTGGTCTCCGAATTTGCTTCTAAATTCTTCTCTTGTAAAGGAATTTGTCCATGGGTTTACATCGGAATCTTCAAAAACATCCGGGTCAATCAAGTGGTTGCCTACCTCATCGCTGGGATAGCTTAGCATAATGACAAGTTTATTTTTTGAACGGGCGATGCCTTCCAAACAAACTGCAAAACGGTTCCGGCTTAAAATAGGAAAAATTAGGCCTATACATGATTTTCCGAATTTTGCCTTTATATCGGCTGCTATATCGTCGGCTGTTGCATAGTTCCCCTGTGCACGGGCTACTATGGACTCCGTAACGGAAAGAATATCTTTATCTTTTATTGTAAAGTTTTCGGCTTTTGCGGCATTTAAAAGGGTTTCGGCTGCAATGGAGGCTATGTCATCCCCCTCACGGATTATCGGAGCAATCAATCCCCTCGATATAGTTCCTACAAATTTCTTCATTTTGAACCTCAGAAAAGTATTATAGGTGCTTTTTTTTTGTTTGTCAATAAGTTTTCTAAAGGCCTTATTTTAAATACCGATAAATTTAGGAGATACCTATTTTTATTTTTGGAGGGGGTATGGGTTATAATAGTCAGGCTGCAGCAGCTTACAAAGAAACAAGTGTTAAAACGGCAAGTCCGGGGTCTCTTATTCTTATGCTTTATACTGAGGGGATAAAAGAAATAAATCTGGCAATTTCAAAGATGCGTGTGCCAAAGATTCCTGCAAAGGATATAGAAGCTATCAATAATCACATAATTAAGGCTCAAGAGATTATAACGGAGCTTATGGCGGCCTTAGATATGGATATAGGCGGAGAAATAGCTGCAAATCTTCTTTCAATTTATTCATATTTTAATCAGCAGCTTTTAACTGCAAATCTAAAAAAAGACTATAAGCCTTTGTTGGATGTAAGCTCTATGATGCAGGAATTACATGACGTATGGAAGCAAATTATTGAATCTCAGCCCGTACCGCAAAACTCTGAGGTTTCCGTAGGTGTAAACATAGCCGGATAAGGGGATTCTTATGAAGAAAACATTAAGCCGACAAGAAATTGATCAGAGGGTGGCTGTTCTTAAAAGGTTTAAGGCTCTTTTACAAGAACAAAGACAAAAATTCAGCGATTATCTTGTTGTTCTTGAAACACAGGAACGCAGTATCCATGAGGAAAACATAGATGCTCTTGTGCATCACACGGAGTTGGAGCAGTCGATAATAGGTGATATTTTTACAATTCAAAAGGTAATAGACCCTATAGAAGAAATGTACCGCTTAGGTATGCCCGACAAGGACGATACCGAGGTTGTAAGGCTCAAATCAGATCTCAATAAACTTCAATCTCAAGTCTTGGACCAAAACCAAAAAAACCGAGAGCTTTTGCAGTCGAGAATGGCCGATTTACGTCAAGAGATGATATCTATAAACCCGAATTACAGTTATACATCAAAAGCCTTCGCCAAACAGGAAGCTGTTTCAAGTTTGGTGGATATAAGCATTTAATTCTTAGCTTTTAAGTATTCAATATCCTCTTTTATTGTTTTAGCTCTAAAAGAACTAGGTGCTTTTTTTAAGGCTGCTTCGAGATGCTCGATTATCGTTTTTATTGAAGAATTCGGCAGGCGGGAATAAAATGAAGCTATATTGCACAATGTAAGCTGCTCTTCTTCGGGAGTTAAAAAACCTGTTTCTAAGACCTTTTTTAACTCGGCTATTATTTCCGTGTATTTTTGCTGTTTAAACAAGGGTTCGATGTTTAGGCTGGTTTTGGCAAGTATAAATGAACCTAATAAGCCGCTTTCATTCGAAGGGTCGCTTGCTATGCCCTCATCAAAAAGAGGACGGTATTTTTCGGAATCTACAAGATAAATTTTATCAAAAAATGCGTTTATAGCCCTTGTTTTTTCAGGTCCGCTTACCTCATTTATGTTTTTTCGTAAATTTTCTACGGTTAGCCCCTTTTCTTTTAGCTTATTCAGATACTCTAAAAATGAAGAGGAATTATTAACTTGTTCAGGAATTATATCTGAATGGTAAACATCTCCATGTTCATTCATCAAGCAAAGATAGGGTACTTGGGTAATATTATAATCGGAAAAAAGAACATAGTTTTTTTCCAATTGGACCGAATCAACTGAGCGGTTTTCTTTTACTATATCTATATTATAAAAAATAAAATCCTTATTTATTTTTGAAAATAAGCTGTCCGTAAAAACATTTTCCAATAAGTTCTTACTTTGCGGATCCGTATCGGAGGCACTAAAGAACATGAGTCCCTGTTTTTTTGATGAGGTTATGTCCTTTTCGATAGTTGAACCGTCTGTTTTCCAATCCTTTTGTACGCTTGAACAGCTTGTAAGAAAAAGCACAAAAAAGACAAATAGACAAATTCTCATAAGATTTATAGATTTCATATTAACTCCAACAAAATAAATTCTATTTTAATATTCTAAACAAACTTAGAATAAAAGGCAAGGCCGTTTTGACAGAAATGTAGAGTAAAAAGCTATAAGCTCCGATTTGAAGGATAGAACCTATCAGGCCGACAATCCTTTCTTTTCCCTTTAATTTGTAAAAAAGGCTCGTTCTTCCACCCCAAGCCAAATATCCCGAAGCTATTATCGGAATACTCATACCTATGGACATAGCTATTGCTGCAAAGATACCTAAAGCCAAAATATCGAGGCTTACGGCTAAAACCAATACAAGCATGGCTGCAGGGCAGGGATAAATACCGCTGATTAAAATTGCTCCAAGTTTAAGCTTTTTATGGCTTGAATCTTTTTTTGTACTTATATCCTTTGCCGCATCGATTATTCCGTAAAGAGATAAAATTATTAAGATTAAAAAGGAAGCTCCCTCCATGTATATCATTGCATCATTTGAGCGTGAGAGGATTGCTCCCGAAACTCCCTTAAAAATCAGCATTAGGACTATGGCTGCTCCTCCATGCATTCCCGCTAGAGCAAGGCCGGTAAAAAGAGGTTCTAAGCGTTTTGATTCTTTTGTAAGGTAAAATGATAATATAATCGTTTTACGGTGTCCCGGGCCTGCCGCATGTACCAAGCCGTATAAAAATGAAATGGCCAGTATGGACAATAAAACATCAAAATTTTTATTTTCTTTCCAAGTGCTTATATAATCTCCCAACTTTTGGTTTAAAATACGCTGTCCTTTTAAAATGTTTTCTGAAGGCTGACCCTGATATACCGGCGTCGGTGAATTCTTTTTTCCCGTAAAGGGATTTGCAGACAGCTTTGCAGATAGCAAGGTAATATTAATAATAAAAAGAATGACAAAAATACCTTTTTTTTTCATAAGCGTTTTAAAACCTGATTCTTACCTCTTTTGGATAATAGGTATTAAGACCGGGTGCCCACTTATAATATATTCTATTATCATCCATCGCTCCCAGAGGGTCATAGTAAACGGGATAATTTTTATTTTCGATGACGGTATATGAGGGAGTTATTAGAGTCTTGTCATATATGAATTTAACAGCTTTGTTTTCAGGATAACTTATGTCACAAAAGAAAGTATAATCGTAACAGGCTAAAAATATTTCCTGCCCCTTAAACCCGCTTAAGTCTATAAAAAAGCGGTAACTTACAATCCCCTTATTTTGCCAAACTGAAAAAGAGGTTTTTTCAATATGTTCTGGGGTTACCCGTTTTTCTCCCTGTCTAATAAAGGTAAAATAATAAAAATTTTCTGAGTAACTAAAAGCATTTTCGTATACATCAGCTGTTTCTTTTGCGTTGAATATTCCGTCTTTATTTAAGTCATAACCGCTTATTACATCTGCACTAAAAAATCTATCAAATGTCCATGTAATATAGGCACCTTTTAAGGTTTTACCCGAAAAAACTACCTCAAGGGAGCTTGTAAACCACATATGGGGATGCGGGAATGTTTGAAAGCTTATAAAAGTTAAAAATATAAATACCAGTACATTTTTTTTTGATTTTATCAACATATCTCTATTTT
>CAJPPE010000173.1 GCA_905372345.1 uncultured Treponema sp.
CTGATATTCTGGATATTTTGGAAGGTGCCGGCGTTCAAATAAAAAATGAAGGAATGTCCGAATCTAATTCAGAAACCGACTCCGATTTTCAGAATAGTAATGATGAAGACTATCAATTATTGGATGATGATTATGAAGATGAGGAAGATGATATAAAAAATCCTTATTCAGATGACATTGAAACTTCGTATGAAGAAAAAGAGAAACCTCAGCATGAACCTGCAAAGAAAATGATTAAAACTTCGCATGAAGCCGGGGTTGATGATCCTATTAAACTGTATCTTCAGGAAATCGGCAAAGAAGATCTTTTAACCGCAGATGAAGAAGTATCTCTTTCTAAAAGTATGGAAGACGGGGAAGCTATCATAAAAAAGGTTATAAAAAATTCCGGTATATTGATTCCCGAATTTTTTGTAATCGGTCAAAAGGCTTTTTCAAAGCTGGATCCTGCGGAATCGAATAAACCCCGTAAAGAGTTAAGTGAAGAAATGGCCGAAAAAAAGCGTCTCAAGCAGGTTTACGGCGATAGCTTACGAAACATATATTCCGAAATTAAACAATATATGTCCTTAAAAAAGCACTGTTATGATAGAGAAAACTTGGATAGCTTTTTGCAAAACCCTGATCTTCAGACTTTGCGGAAGAAAATTTTTAACAGCTTAAAGCGTATTCACATTGAATCCGAGGAAATTGAAAAGATTTCGGACTGCTTTATAGAAGCTGCTGAAAAGGTGCAAGACTATCAAAATAAAAAAGAACGGAAAGAAAAACAGCTTGGTATTAAAAGCTATGCCGACCTAAGAAAGCTGGGTAAACGGCTTGCAATTCCGCGGGAAAGGGAAAAACTCGAAAAAGAGCTTAATATTTCGCCCAATGAGGTAAAGGATATATATACTCAAATTCAGGTTTTAACCCGTAAAATCCGCAAGATAGAATACGATTTTGAAGCTGCTGTAGATGATGTTATTGATCTTACTTCTGAAATAAAAAACGGCCAGAGAATGCTTAAAAATGCAAAAGATAAACTGATAAATGCAAACTTGCGTCTTGTTGTTTCTATTGCTAAGAAGTACATCAACAGGGGCTTACAGTTCTTTGATCTTGTGCAAGAAGGAAATATCGGGCTTATAAAGGCTGTTGAAAAGTTTGAGTACAGGAAGGGATATAAATTTTCTACCTATGCTACTTGGTGGATAAGGCAGGCTATTACGCGTTCAATATCGGATCAGGCACGTACGATAAGAGTTCCTGTTCACATGATAGAGCAAATAAACAAGGTAAACAGGGAATCCCGTCAGCTTATGCAAAAACTCGGCCGTGAGCCCAATGATGATGAGATAGCCTTGCAGCTTGGCTGGTCAATCGAAAAAGTTAAGCAGGTTAAAAATGTCGCAAGGGAGCCTATCTCTCTTGAAACACCTATAGGTGAAGAAGAAGATACCCTTTTGGGAGATTTAATCGAGGATAAGGGTGTTGAAAATCCTTCAAACCGAACTGAACTGACTCTTTTACAGGAACAGCTTGAAATGGTTCTTTCAAGTTTACCTGAGCGTGAGCAGGAAGTTTTAAAAATGCGGTTTGGTATTGAGGGAGGCTATCCTCTTACCCTTGAAGAAGTCGGCTTATATTTCGATGTAACTCGTGAAAGAATAAGGCAAATAGAAGCAAAGGGATTAAGGCGGCTGCGCCATCCCAAACGCAGCAGAAAATTAAAAGATTATCTTGATAATTGATTATCTTGATAATTAAAGGGGTGTAATTTATGGATAATGATGTATTGGAAAAATTGAGAGCTTTACAGGATATTCTTGCTCGAAAAAATGAACTTGAAACGGAGATTTTGGATGCACCGAAGGCTCTTACGCAGCAGGAAGAACTTTTGGAAAAATTAAAGTCCGGTTATATCCAAATGAACAGCGAGTATGAAGAGCTGCGTAAAGGTATTGCCGTTTTGAAAGCTGATCTTTTTGAAGCTGAACAAAAGAGAGAAAAGGC
This sequence comes from uncultured Treponema sp., assembly GCA_905372345.1. Classification (GTDB taxonomy): domain Bacteria; phylum Spirochaetota; class Spirochaetia; order Treponematales; family Treponemataceae; genus Treponema_B. The sequence continues at coordinate 1,996 of CAJPPE010000173.1, forward strand.
CGAAAAGGCTATGGACAATATCGAAACTCAACGTGAGTATGAAATCTTGCAAAAAGAAATTGATGATTCTACTACAAAGGCAGAAACTATAAGAAAGGATCTTCTAAGACACGAAAGCCAGTTTAAAATTTTAGATGCAAACATTAAGCAAGAAGAAGAGCTTATTACGCAAACCGAGAAAGAACTTGAAGAGCATAAACAGCTCTTGGACTCGGAGATTTCAGAAAAGCAAAATAAAGTAGAAGAGTTAAAGACTGAAGAAAAAAAACTGTCTCCGGGTTTGAGCGATGAAACAATGTTTAAATTCGACAGGATTATCAAGAATAAACACGGTGTCGGCATTGTTTCAGTTCAAGGTAATGTTTGTATGGGCTGTCACATGATTCTTCCCGCTCAGTTTGTAAATGAAGTCAGGTCGGATCAAGATATAAAATTCTGCCCTTACTGCAGCCGTATTCTATTCTATGAAGAGTCCGAATTAACGACAGAGCAGGAAGCTTATTTTAATGATTCTGATATGGAAGGCTTACTTGATATTGGGGATTCTTCAAATGAAGACTTCCTTGCAAGTATGGGAGAGGGTAAAGACAAAGATTAAAAAGAATAAATAATTTTGGGATTAAAGGAACCGCTGTTTATGCAGAGGAAAGTCCGGACTCCTTCGGAAACGATGCCGGCTAACGGCCGGGGAACGGAAATTAAAGTTTCCGTTTACAGACAGTGCAACAGAAAGTAAACCGCCGCATTTTGCGGTAAGGGTGAAAGGGCGAGGTAAGAGCTCACCGCGTTTTCGGCAACGGAAACGGCAATGTAAACCTCATCGGGAGCAAGGTTAAGCAGTAAAGAATCTCCGATTCTTAATTTACGGGTTAACCGCGATAAAAACTTGCTGTAAAGCGGGTTTAAGAAAGATGGTTCCGTCTGTTTTACAGAAACAGAATCCGGCTTATTAATCCCTTTTTTTAAGGTATTATAAAAATGGAATTTTTAAAAAGAAGATCACATAAAAATTTCTCAAACAAAAAAAAAGGCACAAAAAGGTTCTTTATACTTTTGTTTTTCCTTTTGTGTGCGGCTTCTTCCGTCTATTTTTTATATATCCATAATAAAAACTATGCAGGCATACCTTCTATTAAGGAGGTGTATGCCGATTGGGCCGAAAAAAACTACGAGAGCGTATATCAAAAAACCGAGCTTATTTTAAAAAAGAGGGTCTATGACGGAGAAGCTTTAGCTATGAGAGGCTTTGCCGCCTATTATATCTTTGCTGAGCAAACAGATTTTTCGGTAAGCTATTCTTATCTAAATGATTCTATTTTGAATTTACGGCAGGCGATGTACCGTGTTTCAAAATCTCAACAGGCAAAAATTGCCTACGTTTTGGGAAAGGCTTATTATCAAAAAGGATATTACTATGCAGACCTTGCATTAAAATATCTGGATATAGCATATAATTCAGGGGAGAGGTTTAAGGACTTATCCGAGTTTAGAGGAATGGCGGCTTCTGTTTTGGGAGAGCCGGAAAGAGCTATAGATGCTTTTTCGGATGCCCTGGCGAATAGTCCTTCTGACTTATTGTTTTTTGCTTTAGCTGAAAACTATATTAAAATTTCTGATAAACAAAATGCAAAACTTTATTTATTTGAGACAATCGGTAAAACAAAGGATACACTTTTAGAATTAAAATGCCGATATTTATTAGGAAACTTATTTCTTGAAGAAAATAAAATAGATGATGCTGTAAAGGAATTTAATACTATTCTTGAAAAAGATATGACCTCCGCCGATGCTCATTACGGCTTGGGTGTTATATACGAACTTCGAGGAGATATTATAAAGGCCCGTGCCGAGTGGCGGAAAGCTCTTAAATTTGATCCGCTCCATGTGAATACACGGGCTAAACTAAATTTATAAGAATTTTGGGGGATAAAATGGGCTTTTTTAAAAGAACAGATATAGGAATAGATTTGGGAACCTGTAATACCATTATCTATGTGAACGGAAAGGGAATTGTTATAAAAGAACCCTCAGTTGTTGCCGTTGAAAGAGGAACAAAAAGAGTAGTTGCCGTCGGCTCCGAGGCTAAAAGAATGCTTTGGAAAACTCCGGGAGATATTATGGCGATTAGGCCCTTAAAAGACGGAGTTATAGCAGACATGGACACTACCGAAAAAATGATCCGTTACTTTGTTTCTAAAATTTTACCTAAACACCGTTTTGTAAAACCGAGAATGGTTATAGGTATTCCCAGTTGTATCACTGATGTTGAAAGCAATGCTGTTCATGAAAGTGCTATGAAGGCCGGAGCCGGAGAGGTTAAGGTTTTGGAAGAATCTTTAGTTGCTGCAATCGGTGCAAATATTCCTATTCATGAGCCTGCCGGAAATATGGTTTGCGATATTGGAGGAGGGACAACCGAAGTTTCGGTTATATCTCTTTGCGGTATGGTTGTAACTAATGCAATCCGTGTAGGAGGTGACGAGTTTGATCAAGCCATCATTAAGCATGTCCGTTCCGTTGATAACCTCATCATTGGAGAAC
>CAJPPE010000174.1 GCA_905372345.1 uncultured Treponema sp.
CAGGGGTGGATGTGCCGGGAGAATCCCTTTCCCATGTAATTTTGGTAAAACTTCCATTTGCGGTTCCTACCGAGCCCATATTTAAAGCAAGGGCTGATTTGATAGAAAAATCGGGCGGAAATTCCTTTATGCAGTTGAGCGTTCCGGAAGCAGTTGTACAATTTAGGCAGGGCTTTGGAAGGCTCATGCGTTCCAATACCGACAGGGGTATAGTTACCGTCTTGGATAAAAGAATTTTGGTAAAGCGTTACGGTTCAATATTTATTCAAAGCATTCCGCAAACAATTCAATGTTTTTCGGAAACAAAAGCCGTATTGAACAAAATAGAAGATTTTTTGTATAATAACTAGATTCGATTTTTTACAGGAGTTATGATAACCAGTGAGGCAAAAATAGTGCCTCACTGGTTATCTGACGAGTTTTGTACCTATGGGTACAAAACGTCGCGTTATTGTATGCGGTTTGTAAACAAACCGCTTGAAAAAACTTTTTTCAGGATTTGATAATCCTTACAAAAAGTTTTCATAGGAGAAGAAGATGGGTGCTCTTATTGCGATTTTATGTTGTTTGCTAGCCTTATCATGGAGAGCTGTGCTAATCGGTGTATGTCATTCCGTTTACAGGCGAGGCTGTGATTGGGTTAATAGCGAAGTAATTGTAGGACCTGTTCCTCGCTTATTGTTTGCTTTTTTTAAACAATATATCGGTTTTAAGTTTGAAGGAGATTATACCCTTACAAATCAGCTTCCCGAGCAGTATTTGATTATATCCAACCATCAAAGTCTTTTGGACATAGTGGTTCACATGAACTATTATAACGGTACACGTCTCCGCTTTGTTGCAAAAGAAGAACTCGGACATAATGTTCCCCTTGTTTCTCCTATGCTTAAAAGCGGAAAACATTGTTTGGTAAAAAGAACGGGGAGCCCGACCCAAGCAATGAAGGCTGTCGATAAATTTGCAGACCATGTTGTAAAAAACAATCTTATTCCCGTTATCTTCCCCGAAGGTTCCCGCTCAAAGGACGGTAATTTAAAAACTTTTCATGCGGCAGGGTTCCGCCGATTTTTAAATGCTGCTCCAATGCCTGTAGCAGTCTGTGCCGTTGACGGAGGCTGGAAAATATCTTCGCTGACCCGTATGGCAAAAAACCTAAAAGGCGGCGCATACAGAATTAAACTTTTAAAAATTTATGATGCTCCTCAAACAAAGGAAGAGCAGATTAAAATTCTTGAAGAAGGAAAAGCCCTCATACAGGCCCAGCTTGATGAATGGCGTAAAGCCGATAAATAGCGATAAGCCTTAACTTAAAATTTTATTTGTATAATAGCTTTAAATTTTCCTATTTTTATATTTTCAAGAGGATGAGCGTATTCCATACCGATATTTGCGGCTGTGCTTATGGTCATATAAAGTTTGCCGTAAACCGACTGATAAATATCGGCCGTATTTTTTTCGGCGTCTAAAAAGTTAAAGATTGCCCTGTATCCTGTTGTAATATTTAGCCTGTTAAAAAATATGGGAAGCCATGAACTTCCTGTTTGAATATCATAACTTAAAAGATTTACCTCTCCCTCAAAGCCGAATCCGTAATTTAATTTTCCCGGACGGATAAGTTTTTTTACGTTTTCATATTCGCTCATATTCGGAAGATAAGATGCCATACCCATCAAAGCCGTACTGTTAAAAAATCCGTAACTGCCGGTGTGCGGAAGAGCAAAGGCATTGTATCCGAAATATGAGCTCAAGTTTAATTTAATCGGAACTATCGGCGTTCTAAAAGCTGCGTAAGCTTGAACGGCAAGAGCATTTGTTTTTGAAGGAAAATGGAAGCCGTGTTTTAATCCGGCCGCCGTTTGAAGCATTATAAAATCTTTTGTAAAAAAATTCGTATTTAACTTTTGAGAAGATTTTTGATAAGTATAAACGGCGGATAATTCTTCGGATAGAACTGGATTTCCTAATTTTTGCTCATAGAGAGTTTTTGCACTTTTATAGGATGAGCCGAAAAAGCTGAATCCTTCAATAGATAAACCGGCTTTTCCCGAAACATTATTATAAAAAGAATTTAAGGGAAAGAATAATTCGCTTTCTATGCTGCTTCCGATTTTTCTATATTTAAAGGATTTATTTTCATCATAAAATTTAATTTGGATATCGGCAGGCCTTGTTTCTGCTTTGAGTAAAATTGAAGTTTCATAAAAAAAAGGCTTAAAATAAAAAAGAGAAAGCGTTTCAAAATATAAAAGATTTGTAGGATCATTCCAATATAATTTTAGACCGATCGGTACGGTTTTGTTTTCTCCTAAGAGCTCTGAAAAATCAATGATGGGCAGGGGAAAGGGTTTATGTATCCATGAAAAATAATTATACTTATCCTTTGTTAAAATATCGGTATTCGGAATTTTTGTTTTTATTTCTTGAGCCGAAATTTCGAGCGGTTTTAACGATGCCTTTCTTTCAGTAAAAAGTGAAGAATCTATTTTATAAAGCGAATTGTATTTTGTAAAAACTCCGGCATAGATAATTTCATATTCTTTAGTATCTTTTTTTTGCCTTACAACAGGAAAAAAAGTACCGCCGGAAATGTCTTTTTCCAAAACCTTTAACTCATTTGTTTTTAAATTAAAAAAAGCCGACCTGTAAAGATTATCTTTACCCGCCCATGAAAAACTTAAAACAGGTTCTTCTTCCGAATTGTTGCTTTGCAAATATCTTATTGCAGGAAGAGAATTTTCAAATTCAAGTTTTTGTATTTTTTTTGAAACCGTATCGAGTATCAGAATGTCTCGGTTTATTCCGTTGGCGGCAATGACGGCAATTTTATTTTTGCCTGCAAATACGGGATTGTAAATAGCCGAATAGGGAAGTCCAGGCCCTGCCTTTAAAAGACCGGTTTTGGAAAGACCTTCTTTTTTTTCAAAAGATTTTTGATCGATTAAAACAAGTTCGGAAAACTGACCTTTTATTTCGATTCCGCAAAGCGCTTCCCCGCAAAAGGATGCATACCTTAAAGACGGATATTCTTTACTTAAAAACTTTTTTTTCTGCATGTCAAAGATGATTGCCCTATTGTGTTCACCGAGAGGGGTATTCACCAAATCGCTTACCAAAAGAAATTTTCCGTCTTGCGAAAAACTTAAAAAAGAAAGGGTTGGGTTCGCCGTAAAAAGTTTTTCTTCTTTTCCCAAATCGTCAAAAAATATTACGTTTTTTGTTGTAAAATCAAAACAGGCAAAACCGTCTTTAGAGTTTGCAATAAGGCTGAAACCTCCGGCTTCCTTAATCGGATTTTGGGGACTGAGAGCCTTTTCCGGAAAGTGAATCGATTCCAAAAAATTATTCCAAAGCTTATCAAGCTCCTTATTAAAAATCTTTTTTGTTTTTCCCTGAGGAAAAGAAGAAAGAGGATTAGCCCAGTATTTTACATAGGTTTCCATTCCGTAAATTTTTTGAAGATATTGGGCAAAGGCTCCGCCGTAAATATAAGGCCAAAGTCCGCCCGGATAAACATCTCTAGCTCCTGCCGCCTGTTTCCATGAAGGACTTGCATTTTCAAGCCGCCCCTGCATTAGGTGGTGCATTATTAGAGGATCGTTTAGTCTGCCCTGATCGTCTTCTGCACTTTCGTAGGAAACGGCGACACCCTCTGTAAAGGACATGGGGAGAAGGGGTAAAAAATACGTGAGCGAAATTGCATGGGTTAATTCATGATAGAGGACTTTTAAGATTATATCGCTTAAATTGCTTAGCTGCCCCTCTTCCGGCAAGGTATCAAAAAGAACAATCCGGCGGTATGGGAAAAAGGTATAATAACCGTTTAAGATTTCCCTTCCGCCTTCAATATAGATGGGCATTCTTTTTGGAATTTTACGGTTTAGTTTTTGAGAGATTTCTTCGGCATAATTATCCGCGTGTTCCGAAATTAGGGCTGCCGTATTTTCCGAGGCTGAAGAGTAAATTATATCGAAATACTTTGTTTTTTGAACAAAGAGATTTTGAGCATTTAGCTGTATAAAAGCACAGGTTAAAAAGAAAATAAAAAAGATGAATTTTGTTTTGCATTGCATATTTTGCAATTATGCGTAAAAAAACTTAGGCTGTCAAGTCGAGTACGGCTGCAGGAAGGGGATTGCCTCCGTATCCTATGTTTTCGGTTTGTATCATCGTGTTTTTGATTTGATTGTGGTAATAATCCAAAAGCCCGTCTATTTGGTTTTCGCTTATTTCCGATTCAATTTGAGCTGCTGCCGATTTTGTAAGCTCTGCCTTTTGGGCTTCGTTGGTTTTCATGGATACAAGCTGGTCTATTATTGAGTTTAAAATACGTAATTTGTCGATACTCATGCCCGATTGGCCCTGAGCTTGAGCAAAACCTGAAACATATTTAAAATGGGAATAGAGGACTTGGCTTGCTTTGACGGGCACAAAGGCTCTTCCGCCTGCCGAAATCCTAGGCATTGCAATTTGAGAAAGGGCTTGAAGCGGTGAACTGTTTGAAACCATCTATTCCTCCATAAAAACTTTTTGG
>CAJPPE010000175.1 GCA_905372345.1 uncultured Treponema sp.
GCCTTTTATCTCAGATAATCCAATGGGGTGATGATGCAAAAAAAACAGTACTATATGTGCAAAAAGCACGCCTGCGTCCGCCGAGGGCGGCAGCAGTTCCCATTGACTCACATTTTTATTTTTGATAAACAGAGACCCTGTTTCTGCCGCCCTCTTTAGCGGAATAAAGAGCCGTATCTGAAAATTTTAATAGTTCAGGCGTAGCCATCTTTTCGTCATATAAGGCAAGACCAATTGAGCATGAAACTCGTAATTCCGGATGTTCTTGAAAAGTCAAGGCATTAACTTCGGTACAAACCTGTTTGCATCGGTTTTCGGCACCTTCCAAAGTTCCTCTGATAATAAAAGAAAACTCATCTCCGCCGTACCGTATTAAAATATCTTCCGCATCAAAATTGCTCTTAAAAACTTCGACAATGGCTAATAGAACCTTGTCGCAAAATACGGCTCCATAGTCTTTATTAAGCTGACCGAAATGATCGACATCCACCATGGCAAAGCTTACGTCGATATGCTGACGGACACAGCGTTTAAGTAGGCTTTCAAATGATTCATCTAAATACCTTCTATTGTAAAGTCCCGTAAACTCGTCGGTAATCGCTCTTTTTTTTGCATCATCACCCCATTGGATTATCTGAGATAAAAGGCCGTTCGTCTTGCTTAAGCGGCTGCCGGTAATTTTAAGCATATTATACAAAACCGTCGAAGCTATTTTCGGCTGATCTATAATAAGGGAAGAAAAATCTTGAGATTTTAAAACAAGGCAGGAAGTGGATTCTACAGCCTTACAGGTTGCCGAGCGGTGCTCTTGTTCGAGCATAGCCATTTCACCGAAAAAATCCCCCGCCTCAAGGCGCACAAGTTCAATCTCCTTTCCTTCCGATTTTACCGAAACGGAAATAGTACCTTTTACAATGATAAAAAGCTCATTGCCCGATTCTCCTTCATAAACGAGAGTCTGTCCCGCTTCAAATTCGGAATAAAACATAGCTTCAGCCAAGACTTCCATTTCTTTTATTGAAAGATGAGCAAAAAGCCTAGCCTTTTGCAAAATTTCAAGCCATCTTTGTTTTGAGCTATTCATTTATATCCTCCTCAAAGAGAATCTGCGAACCGCCGCGGGCACGTCCGATAAGAGGCATCTCGGAGCATTGTTTTATAAATTCCGCCTTTTCAATCTTTGTATCAGGATAAAGTAAAATACCTAAACTCATGCTCAACTTAAAAGGACTGCTTAAAACCGGAGAAATATCTAAGTTTTCAAGTTCAATCTTTATCTTTTCGGCTAAACTTGCAGCCCCATCCCTGCCCTGATCAGGAGTTAAAACGGCAAATTCGTTCCCCTGATAGCGCATTAAAACCGAATCCGTATCCAAAAAGCGGCTCAAGTGATTGCCGATGAAGGTAATGCAGGCATCTCCCTTTTCGTGGCCGTAGGTGTCGTTTATAGCCTTAAAGTTATCGGGCTTCATCATAATAAGAGAAAAAGAGCTTTTCATAAAGTCCGCAATGTTTTCTTCAAGATAAGCCTTGTTAAAAAGTCCTGTAAGCTTATCTCCATAAACTTGCTTTTGCAATTCCTGCATGATAGAAGAGTTCTCTTTTATTAAAGAATTTGCCTTTCTATTTCTTCGTGCAACCATGACCAAAAAAGATTTTAGCAGCTGAGCGTAGGTTACGGGATTATCCTTAAAAACATCTTCCATAGGTGTGCCGTCTTTAGGAAAAGAGAGGATGATCGTGTCTTCGTTGGCAGAAGCTATGGCCTTTTGCTCATTTTGGGTAAGCATAGCCGTTTCACCGAACATTTCACCGCTTACAAATTCGGCTAGAACGGAATTATCTTCAGGAGATAAAATAATAACATTCCCTTCTACAATAATGTAAAAGCGGTCACCTTTTGTGTCCTGCCTAAAAATAATATCTCCTTTTTGATAGCTGTCTATCCCTGCTTTATCGGCTATGTCTTTTAAGTATATTTCATCCCATCCTGCAAAAAGAGGAGTGTTTCCTAAAGCCTCTATTTTCTGTTTATCAGTAATCATGCACACCACCTAAGAGCATTATAGCACATTTCCAGCAAAAGAAAAGTGCATAGTAAAAAAAACAGGGGAAGAAATCAAAAAAACTTATTCATAAAGCAGTTCCTCCAAATCTTTTTTTAAGTTTTGTTTTATGTTTTTCTTTTCTTTAAAGCGCCTTTTTGCCGACTTGGATTTTTCTTCCTTCTTTATTAAGAATTTTTCCTGCCGTTTTTCCCGTCTTATTTTTCTTCTGTCCTCTTTTAATAATTGCAGGTAAAGTTCATACCTGTTTTTATCCAGTAAGCCCGTTTTAAGAGCCTCTAAAACGGCACAGCCTTTTTCGCATGTATGCGTACAGTCGCTAAAAAGACACTTGGATTTTAGCTCGGTAATATCCGCAAAAGAATTTTCCCCGCTGTCCGAATCCCAAATACCCAGAACCTTCATTCCGGGAGTGTCCATTATAACACCCGCATCTTCTCCTAAAGAAATTATTTGCCGGTTCGTTGTGGTATGAACGCCCTTGTCTATTTTTTTATTTATTTCGCTTGTGCGTAAAATTTCTTTCCCCGTCAGGCTGTTTATGAGGCTTGACTTTCCGACACCGGAAGAACCGAGCAGTACCGAAGTCTTTCCTTTTTTAAAGTAATGCTTTATATTTTCTAAACTTTCAGGTTCAAAAATACTTATGCAATAAACATTTAAATGAGGATAAATCTTTTTTATCAAATTTTCGGCATCATCCCTTGTCTCGGATAAATCCGCCTTAGTTAAAAGTAAAACGGTCTCAATATTTTGCAGAGCAAAAACATATCTAGCCAAACGGTTTAAATTAAAATCCTTATTTAAGGACATACATATAAAAGCCGTATCAATATTGGCCGCAATAATTTGTTCAAGCTCAATGCCTGACCTAGGATCCGTTCGGGAAATCTTATTTTTGCGCTCATATAAAAAATCTATAAGTGCAATCGAAGAATTTTCTTGAAACTCAAAACCTATCCAATCTCCTACAGCGGGATATGTACCGGATATCTCGCATTCTTTTTTAAAAGAGCCTTTTAAGCGGGCTTCTTTTTCGCCATATTTACATATTATTTTATAGGAAGTCCCGCCAAAAAAAATAATACGCCCAACCTCTTTTTCAATTTTTTTATCCTTAAAAAAACCTTCAAAGCCGAAATTTAAAATTGTTTCCATAATATTTCCTTTAAATTCATCAACCGTAGACTTTATCAAAAGTCGAGGATTGATGAATTTCCGCACTTTTGCAATGAAATGAAAAAGTGCATACGATAAAGCGATGTTTGCCGTAAGGCAAACTCGCAACGTTTTTAGACAATGCCATCTGCATTGTCTAAAATAAGCCTTCCTTGTAATAGAGAATTATTTTCTCCCGGAACATACATCACAAAAAATTCGGATTTAAAAATCTACAAACTTGAGCACAAATAAAAATCAAGCAAGTGAATTTAAGGTGAGAATCTTATAAATAAAATTGATTTGATAAAATGCGGTCTATAAAGAACTTCCGGGAGTAAGGTCTTTACCGCTTGTTAAAAATAATACTGTAATCATAGAGCACCTCCCATAAGTTTTAAAATTCAGTAAAGAGACATTAAGCTAAAATAAAGATTTTGTCAAGCAGATATTCTTACAAATAGCAATACCAATTCGCTCAAAAAAGGTACTACTGTTGTAACTGCAAAAAATAAGCGGCAACGGATAAATACCCGCTGCCGCTTCTCATGCTGAGAGTTTTAAACTCTTAAGCTCCTATAATTCCTATAGCTCCTAATACGATTAAAAGTTGGGCAAGAATATAGGTTTTCATAATAAGAAATCGCATTCCTGCCTTGCCGCCCAAAAAGTATTTGGTTGCAACCATGGTATCCGATATGAGAAAGAAAACGCTTCCTACAGCGGCCAGTATCAAACCTACAGACGGATTTGCAAAGGCAAAAACTATAAAGAGCCAGCTCATCGATGAGAGTATAAGCCCATAAGTTATGACGATAGACTTAAGCCCCTTTAATTGTTTTTTTGTTCTCAGTACGGCATAAACAATTGAAATTAAAAAAATCACAGCTGTTACAATTCCGGGGATAAGGGGAATATATTCAACATTAGCACCGAGTATTGCAAAAACTATATAAGATATTTGCGTAATTGCAAAAAATAAGATTCCAAGAGCAAAGTTCTGTTTTTCCCAATCAAAAAGAAGAACAGCATCTCCCAAAAAGCTGAAAATCAAAGCAATTATTATTAAAACATTTAATACCGAAAACGTTTTAATATTTACAAAGCTGAAAGCCAAAAAGAACAAAAGAAGAGCCGGCATCAGCATAAATTTTGTCATATCCGCCCATTTTTGTCTTTGTTGAAAGCACTTGATTAAATGAATAATCGAAATAACTAAAAACAAAGCAAGAGCTGCGATACACCAAGGATCTAAACATTCATTATACATATATACCTCCAAAAATATACTTATACAATAATCA
>CAJPPE010000176.1 GCA_905372345.1 uncultured Treponema sp.
AATTCCCCATATCATATAGGAACAAGGCTTATCTGAATACACGGCACTATTAGCTAGAGCACTTATATTTTGCCCAATTATTTCGGGATCATAATTATTGTGCTTGAATTCAAACCAATTTTTTTCACTATCATATTTTATTAAATTTTCAACTAATTTCTCCAAGTTTTCCATAAATTATAAATCCTTTGGCATTTTACAAAAACAAGATATTCTTTTACATATCCCCAATATCATACCTGTTCATGCCTTCATATTCATAAGATGCCTGTATACCTCTCATATAAATTTCCCTATTTTGAATATCATCGGTCAGAGCAGATTCCAATAAAACCTTAAGTTCCAGACTGTTTATCGGAGAGCGCTCCATTGCACTTAAATAAGAAAACTTATCTATCTTTGACCAATCAACACAGCGTCCCAGACGGTGTTTTAAAAGAGCATCCAGCCATATCCTCATACTTCTTCCATTGCCTTCCCTAAAAGGATGAGCAACATTTAGTTCTACATATTTATCCACAATTTCGTCAAAGGATTCCGACTTCATCTTATCGATTATTTTAAGGTTTTCAGCCAAAAATAAAATCGGAGCAAAGCGGAAATTCCCCTTTGAAATATTTACCTTTCTAATCTCTCCTGCAAAATCAAAAATATCTTGAAACAGGTACCTATGTATTTCTTGCAAGCCCTTAAAGGTTCCAACTTCAATATTGTCAATTAAATTTTTATCCCAAAGTTCGAGTGCCCGCATCTTTGTCAGCTTTTCTTCATCCTTCATAGCTCACCTCCTTTGTAAGTTTTTTTAACTCTCGATCAAAGTCCGATTCTATTTTTTGTGTTTTATTAAATATATCATATTCCGATTCGGCTTTTTCTTTTGCCTTAGCATGTGAAATTTTTCCTTTATTTTGAAGAATATCATATCGGCGGAAAGCTAAAAATTCGTTTACACTTTGGGCAAATTCCTGCATAGTAAAGGTATTTTCTCTTTCGATTATGTCTTCGATATAATCAAAATATCCGGTAATAGCCCGTTCAAGTCTTTTTATGGATTTTTCATCAAGATAGTTCTTTGCAATACTGACATCAGATTTTAAAATACGACCCTTAGGAGAATTCTTCCATGCCATAAGCCCCATATTTTCCTTTTTGCTGTCTGCACTTTCATATACAATTTCAGCAGCTGTTTTTCCGCTTATAGCATAATGGAATTTATTTTGCACCATAGCATAAAAATCTTTTGTAATTTGATCGTCTTTATTATAATCTATGGAACATTCAGCAAAAATATCGGTTATCTGCTGCCATATACGCCTTTCACTTGCACGGATTGAGCGGACACGCTCCAATAATTCTCTAAAATAGTCCTGACCGAAAAGTGTTTTACCCTGTTTTAATCTTTCATCATCAAGAGTAAAACCTTTTATCATATATTCTTTTAAAACTCCTGTCGCCCAAATACGGAATTTAGTTGCTTTTTGGGAATTTACGCGGTAGCCGACCGAGATGATAGCATCCAGATTATAAAACTTCGTATCCTTTGTCTGTGTTTTTCCGGGAATAGCACCATGGTCAGTGGTTATTTCCAAAATGGAAACAACCACTTTTTCATTTAGCTCTCCCTCATCAAAGATATTTTTCAAATGTTTGGATATGGCTGGAATTCCCACACCAAAAAGTTCTGCCATGGCTTTTTGGGTAAGCCAAATAGTTTCATCTTTTACAACAACATTAACCGATATGTTTTCCTCTTTTGAGGTGTACATTAAAAACGAAAGTTCTTTTAGTTCATTCATAGCTCGACCCTCCTCATAAGTTTTCACCAAGCCATAGAATGGCCTCATCCAGCATTTGAATGCTTATATAATGATTCATTCTTTCAACACTCATTAACTTTAAAAGCTCCTTGTTTTTATAAAGCGGTAAGGTTGAATCGTAAAATTGTTTTTGGATTTTATAAGAAACGAGGGAGTCCCTTATTCCGTGTAATAGGAAAAGAGGCCGGTTTATAAGCTTACCGATGTTTTGAGCGGGATCGGCTTTTTTTGTTGCCTCATCAAATTCGATATGGGCTTCATCATATTCTTTTTCGATTTGAAGGATTACATTTTGCCAATCGCAGGCACCGTTAAAAACGACCGCAGTTTTTACGCTTGGATTATGGGTAAAGATTCCTGCCGTAGTAAAGCCTCCCATAGAATGTCCTGAAACGGCAAGGCGGTTTTTATCGGCATTGCAATTTTTAACGGCATAATCTTTTAGTATGGAAAACTCGGCAAGGTTTTGCATAATTGTAGGCAAAAAAAATTCGTTTAAAGCCTTATCATAATCTTCAAATTTATTTCTTTCACCGTGATGGACTGCATCGGGTAAGATTACCTGATAACCCAAAGTCGAAAAAACATAGCCCATCAGCTTTTGCTTATTCTTTTCTGAAGACCAGCCGTGATAATAAAATACGGTAGGAAAAGGCCGAGCAAAACCGCTTATTTTTGAAGGATAAAAACGCAGGCAAGGAATTCCCTCAATTTCTACACGCTCTTCGATTATGTTTTGATTTTTGTATTTGCCCATAGCTTTGCCCCCTTTTATTCCGTCATCCCCTTATTCCGAAAAAATAGAATTTTGAATCAGCTTTATTTTTGAAATATGGGCAATGGAAATTTTCAGCTTGTCATTAAGATTACCGCATGCAAGTATAAGAACAGCATCTTTTTCTTGTTTTAAAATTTCTTCAGGAACCCCGCTTATCTTTTCCTTTCCTTTTTCAGTGTGCAGCTCTATTTCAAGGATGTGCTTTCCTAAGATTGCCTGCTCTGCTATTTTTTGTTTCCCTAAAAAATCAAGACCTGAAGCTTCTTTTTTTGTAAATTTAAAAACTCCGTCTTTAAGCTGTTCTTCCGTAATTATAGCTTTACGGTTTATACGGCTGCTTACAGCCTTAGCATCTTCCTTTGTTAAGTGCAAATCTTTTAGTATTGCACTTAATTGAGATAAGGTTTTTGAGTATTTATTTTCCCTTTCTTTTTGCTGCTTTACCCAATCAAGCTTTTTTGTGTAATCTTTTTTTTCTTTTTGCGAAAATAAATTCAAGCTTTGAAAATTTCTTACGGAAGGGGATTGAAGAGGTTTATTTTTATAAAAGATAAATTCCAAACCGCTTTTATAAACGGCTTGTTCAAAATCTTTTAAATCTTGAACATTTAAAAGATAAACGCCCTCCGCTATTTTTTTACGGACAAGTTTTTTTAAAGGCGTATCAAGTTCAAAAAACTTTTCCTTTTCCTTGTTTACTGAAACGACAAAGCCGCTGTATAATTCCAATGAAGTAAAATTCTTATACCACTCATTTATAGAAACTCTTATATTTTGCGGAATCTCATGCCCTGCTGCATCCGATAAGACTTTATATACATTTTCGGAAGTTAGTTCCAACTGAAAAATTTTGGAACAAGCTTTTTTTGTGATTTCAAATTTTCCTGTCGTTTGAATCAAAACAGGCTCCATACACTCCGCTGCAGGAAGAAGATTTTTTAGGTTGCTGTCGGGCAAAACCGTAACTTCAAATGAGGGGTCAATTAAAAGAGGCTTTTGAGGCTCTTCCGCATTTTTAAATAATTCGGGATTTAAATAAATCAAATTTTTCTCTCTGCATAAAATTCCGAACAGTTCTGCGGTTCCGATAAAGCTTGTATGTAAAATATTCTCGTTTCCAATTTCATTTTGTACTACCGAAGAAAAATTTTGCATACATAAAAGAAGAAAAAATTGTTCTACATCTTCTTCTTCATAATATGCATCGGGATAAAAACTATTTAAAAATTCAAAAAGGATTATAACAAGTTTTTGTAAATTTTCTTTCCTCATTTTAAATAAAGATGCTGCCGTAAAATATACCAAACGCTCAAGTTTGCTTAATTGAGAAAAAGCCCCCCATTTTGCTTTTTGAACTGCAAATCCGTTTTCGGTTCTAAAAATAAGACCTAAAGATTCGCATGCTAAAAAAATAGAGTCAATATGTTTTGTCTTTTCCGAAAGCCACGGAAAAACATCTTTGATTAAATCTTCGTATTTTTTTTTAAAAGAACCGTCATTTTTTAAAACGGCTTCGTTATGAATACAAAAGGAATAAAGTCCGGCAAGGGCCGTATCGTTTATATTTATTTCTTTAGATTTTACCTGTCCTGTTTTTTCCGGCATAAAAAAAAGATTGGTTGATAAAAAGGGTTCTATAATTTTTTGTAAAATAGGATTTATCTTGTATATTTTATTCCCGTCATTGTTTTGAACTCGGTACAAAAGAAGGCGTTCTTCCGCATTTAAAAGTTTTTCGGATAATGCAGAATAAGATATTTTTTTTGAAAAAAATATAGACAGCACACTCTGTGTTGGATTGGGAATTTCGCTTACGGCTTTTAAAATCAATATATCGTAAGAATCCAGACTTTCTGCAATTTTTTCATCTTATGTGATAAAATACTACCTCGCTAAAAAG
>CAJPPE010000177.1 GCA_905372345.1 uncultured Treponema sp.
AGCCTTGGCATCTTTAAAATAATTTCTATTTTAATATAACCCAAGTGGAACCGGTGCCGCCGTCTGCATTTTTAGGATGACCGGTTTCGCCTGCCCTTTTATGTTTTTCAAGATAGCTGCGTACAAAGGGAGCCAAGACGGCTCCTCCGCCTGAATGGTTTCCTTTACCGTGAATAATTAGAATCTTTTTTAGGCCGCGGCATATGGAATTTTCAAAAAAAACATTTAAAGCGGCTTCGGCTTCATCGCAGGTCATGCCGTGTAAATCGATTTCGTCCTCACATCTCATATCCCGCAGCATTTTTCGTTCCCTTGCATAATCGACTGAGGTAAACTCTTCTTGAGCATCCTTATCTTCAATGCCGTATCTCCTTAACCACATTTCCATAGGATTTATCTTTTTTTTATTTTCTTCTTTTATTCTGATTGATTGAGTCTTTTGATTTAAATGTTCGTCTTTTTTTATCTGCTTTTTTCCGTAGGGCTTTCCCGTTATTTTATCCCACTCGTCCAAGATGTCGCCGAAATTTTTAGTCATACAAGTCTCCCATCTTCCTAATCCGTTATAATAAAGCCGCTCTTTTTTTGCCAGCCGCCGGTACCGTCTTTTTTTTCTATAAAAAACCATTCTGAAGTTTTTTGTTTTATGATAACGGTTTCCCCTATCTCTAGGGAGCTTACAATGGTTCCGCTTGTTTCGGGTATATGATAGAGTAAATAAGACTCATCATAGTTTAGCGGCCTATAAACGGCTCTTTCATATTGCCGTGAATACAAAAAGATAAGAGCAGAAATCAAACCAAGACTTAAAATTAAAAAAATCTTAAACCCGATATTTTTCTTTTTATACAAGAAAAAATAGCTTGATAACAATAACAAATAAAAAGCATAATATTTTTTTTAGGATTGCAGACCTGACGGCAAAGCTTTCTTTTAAATTAAGGTCTTTTTCATATTCAAGTCTTTGATTTTTTATCTTTCTCGGAAAAAGACTATCGGATTCTTTTGTACGCAGCTCTGCAATTAGTGAGGCCTTTTCTTTTTTCTCTTCAAAATTTTCTTTATGATTTTTTAGCTTAGTTTTGCTAAGTTCGTTTTTTTTAGTGTTTAATGCAAGGCCCAAACTTTCATAAGCTTTTTTTTCGTCATCGCTTATTTTTTCTTGTTCAATACTTCCCTCTATTACATTTACTCTTTGCTCTCTAACATAAATTTTACGGGAATCTTTTGATTCGGAAGCAATACTTATTTGCGGCATTGGAAGACCTATATTGCCCGCTTTAAGAGGAGTCCACAAAAAGTAAGCAACAGCCTTCCAGCCTATTTCATCGAAAGTTATAGGCTCTATTTTTACAGTACTGAATTTTGTAATGCCGGCAGCAGTTTCCAAAAGAGAATCTTCAGGGGCCTGACAATTTATATCCAAACCGGAAGCCCTGCCCTCGCCTTGAAAATGATCATAAAAAAAGCCCATCAAAACGATGAGATATTTTTTCCCCTGTACAATATTTTCCACCGGAGAATACGAAACTGCGTCCAATATTTTCCATTTAAACATTGTATCCTTTGATAAGGCCGGAGGTTCCACCTGAATAGAAAAATTTTTAAGTTTAGTCTGATTCTTTCCCAAAGACAAATAAGGAATAAGTTCAAAGCTTCCTATTTTTTTTAATCTATACTTGTTTGTAATTAAAATACCGCCGTATAATGAATTTATACCCGAATCTAAAAATTCAAGAACTGAATTCTCATCCAAAATAATCAGCTTAGGTTCATCCGACGATTTATAAGAATATTCGTCCAATTTGATTTTTACTTCAAAAACGGAATCTATAAATAGAGGGCTTGAAGAAAAAGATAATTCCATATCCTCTTCTACCTCGGCATAGATATAACCTGGGTAAAAAGAAAAAAGGAAAAAAAGAATTAATAATCGAATGCCTGAGGCTGCTTGTTTTCTTGCTCTTTCTTTTGCCATTGTTCTTTCTCCTTTTTTCGTATTAAATTTAAAATCGTTTTTTCCGATAAATCGGCTTCTTTATTTTCAATAACGGCAGCACTTTTAGAATTAGGAAGTTTTTCTTTTTCTTTTTTTTGGTAACGCATACTCAGCTCAAAATTAATCTTAGCATCAACACTATTAGGTTTAAGTTCCAGAGATTTTTTAAAAAACTTTATAGCGTTTTCATATTCATGATTTTTAAATGCTATTATTCCTTTTTGATAATAAATATAGGAATCCAAATTTTTATCCGTATTTTCATTAATATTTTCAAAACGGGAAAGAGCCGAAGCATCTTCATTTTGCATAAGGTAGATGGAGCCGATTGCAAAGTCCGAATAGTCTTTTATTTTTACATCTTCAATTTCTTCACTTAAGTCTATCGATTTAAAAAATTTTGATGCAGCCTTATTCCAATCATTTTGTTTCCATGCAATATATCCCGAAAGAAAATTAAGCCTAGCCCTATCTATTTTACTGCATGAGGATATGAAAAAAATAAGGATACTTATACAGATTACTTTATTTATTTTTACCATAAAAGGATACTCCGCCTAAACATAAAAAAATAAAAGCAAGTAAAAGCATTTCAAAATTTCTTTTTACAGGCTCCTGTATATAAACCATTTTTTCAACTCCCTCTACACCGGCGTCTATTATTTTTAAGATACTTTCTATAGACCCGGAACTCAAAGCCGAGATATACATACTTTCTCCCCCTGCTATACTTGCAGCCTTTTGTAAAAAGGCTTCTTCCAATCTTGCATCCTTTAATTGGGTATTTCCCTTTTCATCAAGAACTTTTATTTTAGTTTCTTCAAGAGTGCCGAAGCCAACAATAATTAGAATTGCATCCGTCTTTTTTATTTTTTCTGCAGCATGTAAAAGAGAGCCTAAGGTTTCCCCGCCGTCCGTGCATAAAACTATTATTTTTGAGTTTCCCCTGTTTTCTCCAAAAGAATCCAATGCCCGTAAGACGCCGGCTTCAAGGTTCGTGCCTGTAGAAGAAAGAATTAAGGGAGATAAGGCATCTATTGCAGAGGATAGGGCATTTTTTTCAAAGCTTAAAGGCACCGATAAAACTCCCTCGCCCTTTGTAATTACAAGCCCTACTGCAGACTCAGGTGAGGTTTTATGCATTCTTTCAAGCAATATTTTTAAAAACTGTCTTTGTACGGCAATCCGGCTGGGCTGAATATCTTGAAGGCTCATACTTTTTGAAATATCGGAAACAAACATAACCGATACTCCCCTTCGTCTGACTGAAACGGGTTTAGAGCCCCAAAGAGGACAAGCCAAGCCTAAAATCAAAAAAATCCACGCAGCGGAAAAAAAGAAAGCTCTTATTTTTGCCTTTTTGATTATCTTTTTTGTATTTTCCAAGCCCGAATAAGCTTTTTTTATCTTTTTTAAGTTTATATAAGAAATAAACCAAACAGGAAGCAAAAACAGGATAAAAAACAAGTAGACCGAATTTTCAAAACTTATCATAGATATACCCTCATAAAAATTCGGCGTAAAAGCCACACAAGCATAAAAGAAAAAATTGAAGCAGATAAAAAGTACACATATAAATTTTCTTCGATAATTTGGGTAAAATTAGACTGTGCAGCAGGCACCTGCTTGGATATTGTGTTAAATATATCCTCAAGTATTTCGGGTGAAGAAGCGGAGGCATATTTTCCGTTTCCGTATTGAGCTATTTTTTTTAACTCAAACTCATCAAACTTGGAAAAAATAGAACCCGAGTAGGCCTTTCCGGTTTTCGGGTCGGTATACTCCAAGGTAGTATATCCTGAGTTCCCTATCCCTATAACATAAAAGCCTATGTTTTTATTTACTAAAACTTCTGCCGCAGTTTTCGGATTTATTTCGCCCGTATTATTTTCACCATCTGTAAGTAAAACAACGTATGAAGAGTTCAGCTTAGTCCTTGTCATATAGGCGGAAGAAACCGCAAGCCCCATGCCGATTGCAGTTCCATCTCCTAATTCTCCTATACTCAAAGAATCGAGGCGGGATAAAAATACCTTATGGTCGATCGTAGGAGGAAGAATGAGAGCTGCAGAACTCGAAAGAGCCGTCAAACCGAAAGAATCCCCGGGATACTTTGCAACAAATTTTCTTATAATTTTTTTTGCGACTGCGATCCTCGTTTCTCCGCTCATATCCTTTGCTGCCATAGAAGGACTTATGTCCAACAAAAACATAATGGAACTTCCTGCATCGGTATAAACCTGCTTGTTTTTAAAAATAACAGGTTCCGACAGGGCTATTATTAAAAAAATAATTCCGCAATACCAAAGAAGGTAACATAATAGATTCCCAAATTCCATAAGTTTATTTTTTTTTGGGAAAAAGCCTTTCCAATTAACCAAATTTAATTTTAATTCGGGACTTGCAACAAGGCCGCTTTTTTTTAATATAAAAAACAAAGGAAAAAATAAAATCAATAAAAGCATAAGGGGATGGTTAAAAC
>CAJPPE010000178.1 GCA_905372345.1 uncultured Treponema sp.
AAAGAAATATTTATATTGGGAGATATAGAATGAAGAAAAAATTATTCTTTGCTTTTTTTGTACTTGTAATGGTTTCAGGCATTTTTGCTCAACAGAAAATCGTTTTGAAAATTGCAAATAGCGCACCTGCCAGAACACCTTGGGATATTGAATTAAAAAAGTTAGCCCAAGAGTGGAATAAAATAACAAATGGGCTTGTAAGTGTTAGGTTTATGGATATGACTGTCCTTGGGGGAGAAAAAGCAGGAGTTGTAAAGATGAAGCCTTCACGCCCCGGACAAAGGCCTCAAATTGACGGTGCAATTTTAACTCCGGTAGGCTTAAATGAACTTGCACCCAATGCAAAAATTTTTACCCTTTCCCTGCCATTTTTAATACAAAGTCAAGAAGAGCTTGATTTGGTTTTAAGCAAATACGGATATGCCTTTGAAAGCGAAATACAAAAAAACGGATGTAAGCTTATAACATGGTCTAACGTAGGCTGGCTTTCATTTTATACAAAGGATTCATATTCAAGCCTTGATGAATTAAAAAAGATAAAAATGCTATGTTCAAACGATACAAAGGATTTTATTGATGTTCTAAATATTTCCGGCTTTAATGTTCTCCCTGTAGCTCCGGCCAAATTCACTCAGGAATTAAAGACCTCATCAGGAGCTAGAAGTTTCACATCAGTTTCAATTCTTACTTACACATTAAGGCTGTACAAAGATGTATCCTACCTGCTTGATGCCCGTCTATGTCCTGTAATGGCAGGCTTTGTTATGGCGGACGAATCTTGGGCTCTTATCCCCGATCAGTATAAACCGGCGATGCTGGAAGCAATGAATAAAACAACAAAAAAACTAAACGCAGCACTTGAAAACATGGAAAAAGAATATATAAAACAAATGCAGCAGGACGGTTTAAAAATAATAAGCCTTAACCCTCAGCAAAGAAAGGAATGGACAAAGGAATTTCATGCAGATATGCAAAAGGTACAAAAAACTATCCCGAGTTTGATAAATTCGGAAATATATGAAAAAATAACAAAACAGCTTGAAGCACTCCGCAAATAAGTATATTATATTGGAATGAAAAAGATACTTACCGGTTTTGTTTTAACTATTACGGCAGTACTTATTGTGCCGCCTTTTATAAGCCATATAGCAGCAGACCTTGGAAATAATAGTTTAGAGTTTGAACGGCTGATTGTTCAGCTGGTCTTCGTTTTTGCTTGCCTTGCAGGTATCATCACGACAATAGAAAAAAAACAACTAAATATAGAAGCTTTTACTTCCAAATTAGATAAAAAACTTCAAGCAATAGTACAAGGGGCTATATCGTGTGTAAATATCGCAATTCTTACGGCCGTATTTTTTTCGGTATTCCCGAACTACAATATGCTCTCTTCAGAAGACCATGTTTTATATATTCCGATAAAAATTTTCTTTTCTGCCCTGCCTCCGATGTATTTTATAATGCTTGCATTGGAAATAAAGAGACACAAATGCATAGTTTCAAGCGTAGCGGGTCTTTTGATAGGATTGCTAATAAGTACGGGATCGATTTTGGGGCTTTTAAATTTGGTATTCGGTTCATGGTACCCTGAGATAAACGATTCAAATCTTGCAATTCTTTTAAGCGGTATTTCCGAGTCCGTACAAATTTTTTCTGAAAATGCAATTTGGCTGATTGTTTTAATCTTTACCGTATTCAGCCTTTTCGGTATGCCGCTTTATATCGTGCTTTCAGGTCTGGCATATTTTGCCTTTATGACCACAGGAGGCTATGTAGAAAGTATCCCCATGGAAACCTATACTATTTTAACCGATACATCCATAGCGGCAATTCCCCTATTTACGGTTGCAGGTTATCTTTTGGCAGGAGGAAGTGCCGGAAAAAGGCTCTTGGATTTTGTTAAAAGCTCTGTCGGCTGTATAAGGGGCGGCGTTGTGATTGCAGCCGTATTGGTTGCAACATTTTTTACAACCTTCACGGGAGCATCGGGAGTAACCATATTAGCTCTTGGAGGAATTTTAAGTGTAATTTTAAAAGGTTCGGGCTATTCGGAAGATGACTCGGAAGCCCTTATAACAGCATCCGGTTCCATAGGTCTCTTATTGCCTCCAAGTCTGGCCGTTATAGTCTATGGGGCAACCAATTTTATGACCGTAAACATATTTGACCTCTTTAAGGGAGCCATTCTTCCGGGAGCACTCTTAGCCTTGTCTATGATGGTCATAGGAATCATAAAAGATAAAAACTCAAAAAGAATTAGGTTTTCAAGGGAGGCTCTTTTTCAAAGTTTAAAGGCAGGATTTTTCGAGCTTCTTCTTCCCATATTGATAGCGATTGTCTATTTTGGAGGCTACTTCAGCCTTTTTGAAACCGCAGCTTTTACGGTTTTATATTCGTTTGTACTGGAAGTTTTTATCAGAAAAGATTTTAACGTAAAAAAATCTTTTAATATTATTTTACAAAGCATACCTGTTGCAGGAGGAGTACTCGTAATAATAGGAGCCGCAAAGGGACTTGCCCTCTTTCTAGTATATGCAGGAATCCCCGAAATGCTTTCGGATTTTGCAATTACCTTTGTCGGTTCAAAGGTTTTATTTTTGTTGCTATTAAATATTTTGCTGTTGGTAGTAGGCTGTATTATGGACTTATACTCGGCTATCTTGGTAGTATCGCCCCTTATAATTCCTGTTGCCGAAAGTTTCGGTATACATCCGGTACATACCGGAGTAATATTTTTAACTAACCTAGCTCTCGGCTTTTTGACACCGCCTATAGGAATGAACCTTTTTATAGCAAGTTATACATTTAAAAAGCCTGTAATAAAAATAGTAAAAAACATTCTGCCCTATCTGGCTGTTCAATTTATTATCCTGCTTTTAATCACATACATTCCGTGGTTCAGCATGGCTTTTATCAAATAAGAATTGAATTTGTAAATTGTGATGAATGACAAATGACAATCGGCATTTGCCATTCATCCAATCGAGATAGTTTAAACTCGGCTTTTATCCTTTACTGCAATAATAGCACCCAGAATCATTAGGTGCCTTGAAAGTTGTGAAAGATAATTTAATACGGACATTGTGCTTGTAAAAGTATTACCATTGATGGGGCCGATAATATCTATTAGTACAATATTTACAATCCATAAAATCATAAAAACAATTAGAATTATACCGGTCAAACGAATTTCGCCCGAAAAAAATTCTACAATCAAAAATACACCTGCAATCAATTCAGATACAGCCAAAGTTATTATAATAACCGTTGTTATTGTTCGGCTTTTAAAGACAGCATCCAAAAGAGATATTGCCTGACCCAATTCTCCTGCAGAGGAGCGGATAAGCCCCAATATTCCCGCAACAATCAAAAAGAAAGCTAATGCAATCTGAAGCACAACAAGCCCTACAGTTCTTTTCATAAGAACCTCCATAATTTAAAAATAGAATCTGCAAAACAGTTCTTTTTATTGTATCGGAATAAGAAGGCTCTTGCTGTAGAAATAAATTGAGTTTTAGCTCATTGCTTTTTTTACCTCGGCCTCAATTTTTCCTTTTGAAGGCTGAATTAAAAGGCTTTCGCCTTCTTTAACTTGGGAAAAGGAGCGGATAGTTTTTCCCGTTTCGGCATTACGGACAATGGAGTATCCCCTGTCCAAGATACCTTGAGGATTAGCCCCTTCCAAAATCTTATTTAAAACTAAAAGCCATTGCCGAAACTCCTTACATCGATCCTGCATACCGGATAGGATTTCTTCCTTTGCATTGTCGAATCTTGCAAGAAGGGGCTGCTGAATGTTTCTAAAGCGCAGTTCCAAGGAATCTGGCTTAAAATTATTTAACATGAGCCTTATCCTTTCGATGCGGTTTTTAATATTTTGTGTAAGGTCTTCCCGATTTACGGCTATTGAGTACATAATATCGTTTAAGATTGGAGCAGCCAGCTCTGCAGCGGCAGATGGGGTGGGAGCCCTCATGTCGGCTGCAAAATCGGAGAGAGCCCAATCTATTTCGTGGCCTACAGCAGAAATGACAGGGGTTTTGCAGGCAGCTATTGCCCTGACAAGCTCTTCATCCGAAAATGGAAGGAGGTCTTCCAAAGAGCCGCCGCCCCTTCCTATTATGATAAGGTCGCCTAAGTTTTTTTCGTCGGCAATTTTTAGCTGCCTGATTAAGACAGGAGCAGCCTCTTCTCCCTGTACGATTGCAGGAAGAACAACTATGCCTATTTTTTCGTTACGTCTTTTTACTACATTTATAATATCCCGAACGGCGGCTCCCGTGGGACTTGTAATTACGGCAATCCGTTTCGGAAAATAAGGCAAAGGTTTCTTTTTTTCAGAATCAAAGATGCCCTCTGCGGCAAGTTTTTTCTTGCGTTCTTCCAGCATTTTTAAAATATTCCCCTCGCCTGCGAGGCTCATCTCTTCTATTATAATCTGATAGGAACCGCGCTGCTCATATACCGAA
>CAJPPE010000179.1 GCA_905372345.1 uncultured Treponema sp.
CCGCAAATATTGGCAACTTCCAAGGCGGAATAAATAATTGTTTTATGTTTTTTTATCTTTTATAATTTTAATTCTTTCGGCTTAGCCGTTCCTTCGCTTTCCGGTCCTGTAGTTGATAAGGCCGGAATTCTTTCGAGGAATGAATTTAATAAAATAGAAAATTTTCTTTTGGATTTGAACAATAGGTCTCAAATTCAAATAGCGGTTTTGATAATTCCGTCTTTAGAGGGAGAGTCTATCGAAGATTACTCTATGCAGGTTGCCGAAAAATGGAAGTTGGGTGATAAAGAAAAAGACTCTGGAGCTCTTTTGGTGGTTGCGGTTAAGGATAAAAAACTTCGTATTGAAGTAGGTTACGGACTTGAAGAAAATCTAACCGATTCCAGAAGCGGTCAAATAATCCGAAACTTTATCGCTCCTCAATTCCGTTCCGGTAATTACGGTGAAGGAATTTATGACGGGATTAAGGCCATGGCGGCTTATGCCTCAGAAGACGAAAGCCTATTAAAAGAAATCGCTGTCTCAGATGAAGATGATGAAGGCGGATTTCCGCAAGCCTTATTGTTTTTTCTTTTTGTCTATCTTATGATTTCAAAATTTTCTCCGGGCGGGCTTTTTTGGATATTCTACTTGCTTTCCCGAAGAGACAGAGCGGGGCGTTCTTTTAACGGAAGATCATCTTCAAGAGGCTCTTTTTTTGGCGGCTCGATAGGAAGATCATCAGGCGGCGGTTTTTCGGGCGGGGGATTTTCAGGAGGAGGCGGCAGCTTCGGCGGAGGCGGTGCCTCAGGAGGTTGGTAGCATGAGTAAGGTTCTTAATTTTGCCCACAGAGGTTTCAGAAGTAAGCACCCTGAAAACACGATGCTTGCTTTTTCTAAAGCAGTTGACTTAGGTGTTGACGGTATAGAGTTTGATGTTCATCTTTCTTCCGACGGTGTACCCGTTATTATTCATGATGAAGCATTGGATAGAACCTGTAATGCTTATGGTCTTGTAAAAGATTTTTCCTTTGCCGACTTAAAAAAAATAAATGCCGCAGCAAATTTTAAAAGTTCGGAAACTGCAAGCGGAATAAAACATTTGGATGAAAAGATTCCTTCTCTTGAAGAGTATTTTGATTTTATAAAGAATAAGGATATTATTTCCAACATTGAATTAAAGACAGGTGTCTTTGAATATCCGGGAATAGAAGAAAGAGTATATGCTCTTTTAAAAAAATATAATCTGCAAGACAAATGTATAATTTCTTCTTTTAATCATGAAAGTGTTTTGAGGATGAAAAAGATAGATTCTTCTCTTGTATGCGGCTTTTTGGTTGACTCTTGGGATTTACATCCGTCCGCTTATTTAAAGAAGTATGGTGTAGAATGTTATCATCCCCCTGCATATAGGCTTACAAAAGAATTCGTAGATGAGCTCCATGCAGAAAGTATAAAAGTTAATGCTTGGTTCGGTTCAATCCAGACAGATTATTCAAAAATTTTAAGCACAGGTTTGGATTCAATTATAACGGACTATCCCGATAAGATTTCCGCTTTATTATAAAGATTCCTCTAGTATAAATTTAAAAATATAGATATAATTATATTATGAAATGGGCATTGGTTTTATCGGGCGGAGGCGCAAAGGGTCTTGCCTACATAGGAATGTTTAAAGCTCTTGAAGAATTGAAATATCCGCTTCCTAATTGTATTGTCGGGTGTTCTATGGGCGCAATTATCGGCGGGCTCTATGCTTCAGGCATGACCGTAGATGAAATGATTTCTTTTTTTTCAAAAGATTTTAATCTGACCGATTACTTGGATGTGTCGCATTTGGGTTTTGGTCTGACTAAGCTGACAAAACTTTTACAAATAGGAGCAAGTTTAAACAATTTAATTTCTCATCAGGGGGCAGACTCAGGTGAAAGGAGTTTAACTCTTTTTAAAAAACTTTCCTGTTATCAAACCTTTGATCAGCTTAAGATTCCTTTCTATTGTAATGCAACCGATTTATGTGAAGGGAATGAAGTAGTTTTTGATAAGGGTTTTTTAGCTGAGGCGATGAGAGCTTCATACTCCTATCCCGGTTTTTTTGCTCCGTTTAATTATAACGGGAAACTTTTTGTAGACGGTTGTGTAAAAAACAATACGCCTGTTTGGATTGCCAAGGAGAAAGGTTTTAAAAATATTTTGGCTGTAACGCTTGGGACTTTTAAGACGATAAATAATGATGCTCTGGATTCTTCAATTTCAGTTTTAACAAGATGTTTGGAAGTGGCGGCGATAAGATCCGATTATAGTGTACGCAATACTCCAACTCATATTCTTGATATTGATACCTGCGTCGCTTCTTATGATTTTTCAGATCCGCTCTACCAAATTCAAATGGGATATTCCATAACTATGAATAATAAAAAAGAACTCCTTGAATTCTTCCAAAAAGGATTTTCCGGCTTTTTGAACCGGAGGCGTATGACAAAAAAAACTATTAAAAGGTTAAAGAATGAAAAAGTTTTTTAAAAGAATTAAAGTTTTTGATGTTATAATTCTTGCTATAATTATTTCATTTATAACTTTGACGGCTCTTTTTATATACTCTTCAGATAATTCGGCTCTCTATTTATCGGTGCGGACGCCGAAAGGAGATTGGATATATCCGATGAATACGGATATATCTTTTGTTGTTGAAGGTGAAACCGGGCCTGTAAGTATAAAAATCGAAAATAATGAAGCCTTTGTTGTCAGCTCAACTTGCTCAAATAAAACCTGTATAACGGCTCCGAAGTTAAAAAATCACGGCGACTGGAATGCCTGTCTTCCAAATAAGGTCTTTTTATCCGTCGAGAAAAAATAAAACTTTTTTAATATGCCCGCTCCCTTGTTTTTTTTTAAGATTTGATGTAATATTTTCTATAATATGTGCACAAAATATGGAGCCTTTAAGCTCGGTTCGGAAATTTTTTCAGTAGAAAATCCTCTTACGATTGCCGAAATAGGAACAAGTCATAACGGGTCTATTCAAAAAGCAAGGAATTTAATAGATGCGGCTGCGGAAGCCGGAGCAAGGGCCGTAAAATTTCAAATTGTTTATGCCGATGAAATTCTTCATCCTAATACGGGCTATGTTGATTTGCCTACGGGAAAGATTCCTCTTTATGAGCGTTTTAAAAGTTTGGAACTTCCTATAAGTTTTTACAAAGAGCTTGCCGAATACAGCCGATCAAAAAAACTTTTGTTTTCGGCCAGCCCCTTCGGGCTTAGATCTGCTGAAGAACTTTCTTCATTAAAACCCGATTTTATAAAAATAGCTTCACCTGAACTTAATTATGTACAGCTTTTAAAATATTGTGCTAATTTTAACAGTCCTATGATTTTATCGAGCGGTGTTTCTCTTTTAAAAGATATTGAAAAGGCTGTCAGTTTTTTACGTTCTGAAAATAAGGATTTGCCTCTGGCTCTGCTTCACTGTATTACATCTTATCCTGCACCCGAAAAAGAATACAATGTTTCGGTAATAAAAAACTTGAGCCGTATCTTCGGTATTGCATGCGGAGTAAGCGATCATTCTTTAGATCCGATTTTAGTTCCGTCCTTAACGCTTGCATCGGGAGGTTTTATAATAGAAAAGCATATCTGTCTTTCCCGTAAAGAAGAAGGTTTGGATGATCCTGTTGCCTTAGAGCCTGATATGTTTAAAAAAATGTGTTCCGCCGTAAATTCCTTTTCTAAAAAAACTTATGATGAAATTATAGATGACTTAACAAAATTAAACTATTCCCTTGAGCTTATAAACGAAGTTATCGGATCGGGAGAAAAAAAATTGAGTCCGGCTGAAAGTAAAAACTACGGACGCACAAATAGGTCTATTCATTATCTTCACGATTTAAAAAAGGGAGATGTAATAACCGATAAGGATATTGCCGTTTTAAGAACGGAAAAAATTTTATTGCCGGGGGAGGCTCCTGAGATGTTCGATAGTTTTATCGGAGCCGTTTTACAAAGAGCCGTTAAGTCCGGTGAAGGCCTATTGATACAAGATTTTCTTACAAGGAAATAAAATATGAGTAAAAACTATTATAATGACATGGGAAATATTTTACGGGATGCTCTTACTTCCGATGAAGATCCTTTTGAAGCGGCTGCTCAAAGGTCAAACGGACGCTACCGTACTATGGGAGGACGGATGGAGAGGCGGCCGCCGCCTAAAGTAGATAAAGAGGCTATAAGGGTTCCCGTTCCACCTGAGCTTGTAGAAGATTTTGCCGTTTTAAATGTTTTATCGGGAGTGCCTCTTGATGAATGTAAAAGATCATGGAAACGCTTAATAAAAAAATATCATCCCGATGTTCAAAGCTCGCCTGCAAAGCAGTCCGAAGCAAATGTGATAATAAGACGTATAAATAATTCTTATCGTAAAATAGAAACTTGGTTTAAGACAGGAAAGATTTTATCTGAAAAAGACTTAAACTCATAAGGGA
>CAJPPE010000180.1 GCA_905372345.1 uncultured Treponema sp.
TGTTTTAAATTCTGATAATAAAGATATTAAAATTCCGTATCAGGATATAAAAAAAGCCAGATGTAATCTTTAAGAATAATTTTAGCTTTGTAAGGAGATTTAATGAAATGTCTGCAGGAATAATAGAAGCAATTCAGGAATTTGCACAGGAAAAAGAGATTGATGACGATTTTGTTCTACACATTGTAGAGCAGGCTCTAAAAGCCTCTTATAAAAAACAATTCGGAACGGATGCAAATGCCGTATTTAATGAAGAAACGGGAAAAATATATTCGAAGAAAATAATAACGGAGCAGGCAAAAAATCCGGTATTTGATATAAATTTAGAAGAAGCTAAAAAACTTGCCCCCGCTTGCGAGGTAGGAGATGAGCTTTTAGTGGAAGTCGATCCGAAAAGCCTAGGTATTAACTCGGTAAGAGTGGGAATGCAAAGAGCCATTCAGTGTATAAGAGAAATGCAAAAAGACTCCCTTTATGCTGAATACAGCACAAAGGTGGGTGAAATCATCATCGGTTACTACCATCGGGAACGCAATGGAAACATCTATGTAGACTTAGGAAAGGTCGAAGGCTTACTGCCTAAAAAATATCAGTCTCCAAGGGATCACTTTGGACGAAATGCTGCAGCCGGAGAAGAATCAAGAATAAAAGCTTTGGTTAGAGAAGTAAAAAAACATCGCCAGTCAAATGTAGTACAGCTCATTCTTTCGAGAACCGATGCGGAATTTGTAAGACGTATATTGGAATTAGAAGTACCCGAAATTGAAAGCGGAATAGTAAAAATTCATAATATTGTGCGAGAACCCGGTTACAGGACAAAGATATCGGTTTCAACGGACAGAGATGATGTAGATCCCGTAGGAGCCTGTGTCGGAGCAAAGGGCGCTAGAATTCAAGCTGTTATCGCAGAACTTGACGACGAAAAGATAGATATTCTGCCGTACTCCGATGACCCTAAGGCCTATATTAAAAGTGCCCTTTCTCCTGCAGAAGTAATGGATGTTATGATCTTGGATGCGGAAAAAAGATTAGCCCTTGCAATAGTGGCGGACTCTCAATTATCATTGGCTATAGGAAAGCAAGGCCTAAATGTCCGTTTGGCAAACCGTCTTGTAGACTGGAACATTGACGTAAAAACCGAAGAACAGTTTAAACAAATGGATATTTACACTGATGTCAGAAAAGCCGTTGAAAATTTATTCACTGATGAAACAAGTGATGAAGATGAAGAATATGAAGAGATTTCAGATGTTTCCGAACTTCCGGGAATTACCGAGGTGATTCTAACGGTCTTGTACAATAACAAGATAGAAGACATACAAGACTTGATTAATATGGAAGATGATGAAATCAGAGCCTTGGAAGGTCTTTCCGCCGAGATGGCTGATACTCTTCTTGACATTATAGCTAATGCCGTTGAAGTTGTAGAAGATGAGGAAGATGAAAGCATTGAAGAAAATGAACCGGTTTCTGATGATACGGACGAGGCTGAAGAATTTGAATGTCCCGAATGCGGTCATAAAATAACAATAGATATGAACAAGTGCCCCAATTGCGGAGTAGATCTTGCTTTCGAATATGAGGACGAAGAGTAGGAACAATATGGATATAGAAAACACAAATAAACCTGATGTAATTCTCAACAAAAAAAACAGTAAGACGGCAGATACTAAACCTGAATCCGTCAAAACTGACTCTAAAAAGAAGGTCGTTGTAAAGGTTCCAAAAAGTGCGGCCGGAAAATCCAAGAAGGCTGAATCTTCGGAAGAAACTTCCGGGAAAAAAATTATTTCCGTTAAAAAAGCTTCGGGTCAAAGATCAAAACCAGCAGAAGCCTCTGCAAAAGAAAAAAAAGCAGATGAAAAATTTGAAGGCTATAAGAAAGCCGTTCCTAATTCTGAAAATAAAAGGAATGAAACTTCGTCCGGGCAAAATGAAAAACGGAACTTTGATTCTGTAAAAAAAGAAGAAAAACAGTTTGAAAGAAAAAAAACAGACTCTTCTATGGCTTCAATAGATTTTGCAAGCAAGAGACCCAATGTAAAAGCCGGTAACTTGGCGGACTCAGGCCGAAGAAATAACCGCGGACAAGGCAATCGCCCGCAAAGACCGGGAGGTCAGGGACAAGGCCAAACCGGACAAGGAAGACGGAGAGAAAGCAATTTTTCGGGAGCTCAAGCACGAGCCTATTCCGATGGAAAAAAACAGGGCTTTAGAACAGGACAAGGCGGACAGCAGGGACGAAACGGCGACAGACCTCAAAACAGGACAGGCTTCGGCGGTCCAAGACCGGGAGCAGCTCCGGCACCGATTCCTATCGAAAAAAACAAGGCCCAAACAAATAAAAAAGCTCACAAGGCCAAAAAAGAAATATACAACAAGAAAAACAAGGAAGATGAATTTTTTGAAGAACGCCTCTTAAATCAAAAGAAAAAGCAAAAAGAAAAAATTCACAATATTCCCAAACAAATCGAGATAATGGAATCGATTTCGGTTTCGGAATTGGCCAAAAAGATGAATCTAAAGGCCTCCGAGCTCATCGGAAAACTTATGGGTATGGGAATGATGGTTACGATGAATCAGTCCATCGATGCCGATACGGCCACTATCCTTGCTTCCGAATATGAATGCGATGTCAAGATTGTAAGCCTTTACGATGAAACAGTTATCGAAAGCAAGGAAGACGATTTATCCGATCTAAATCCGCGGCCTCCCGTTGTAACGATAATGGGACATGTTGACCACGGTAAAACCAAGACCCTTGATGCCATCAGAAGCTCTAATGTTATAGCGGGGGAATTCGGAGGCATTACCCAGCACATAGGTGCTTATATGGTAAACACCCACGGGGGAAAAATCACCTTCCTCGATACTCCCGGCCACGAAGCCTTTACCATGATGCGTGCACGAGGAGCCGAAATTACGGACATAGTTGTTTTGGTAGTTGCAGCCGATGACGGCGTTATGCCTCAAACCATTGAAGCTATCAACCATGCACGCGATGCAAAGGTTCCTATAATAGTTGCAGTAAACAAGGTCGATAAGCCCGAAGCAAACATCGACAAGGTAAAGACCCGCCTTTCTGAATTAGGCCTCATGCCTGAAGAATGGGGCGGAGACACCATGTTTGTCGAAATCTCGGCTCTAAAAAAATTGGGACTGGACAACCTCTTGGATACAATTCTTCTTCAAGCCGAGGTGCTTGAATTAAAGGCCAATTATACATGCAATGCTGAAGGAAAGGTTATAGAATCCCGCATTGACCACGGAAGAGGTGTTGTTGCAACGATTATAGTTCAGCGCGGAACATTGAGAACCGGAGACCCCTATGTTGCAGGTATTTATTCCGGCCGCGTAAGAGCCATTTTCAATGACAGGGGCGAAAAAATCGATGAAGCTACTCCGAGTATGCCCGTCGAAATCCTAGGTCTTGAAGGTATGCCGAATGCAGGCGATCCCTTCCAAGTTACCGATTCGGAGCGCATAGCACGCCAGATTTCGGACAAGAGGCAGGAGCTAAAACGCTTTGAAGATTCAAGGAATGTTAAGAAGGTTACCCTCGATAACCTCTATGAAACAATCCATGACGGAGAAATATTGGAGCTTAAAGTTATCATCAAGGGAGATGTTCAAGGTTCCGTAGAAGCCTTAAAGCAGTCACTGGAAAAACTTTCCACACCCGAAATAAGGCTTAACGTAATACATGCTTCGGCAGGAGCCATCAACGATTCCGATGTTATGCTTGCCGCCGCAGACTCAAATGCCTTAATCATAGGCTTTAACGTACGCCCCACTCCTCAAGCCAAACTTTTGGCCGATCAGGAAAAGGTCGATATACGAAAATACACGGTTATCTACAAGGCTGTTGAAGAAATTCAGCTCGCCATGGAAGGAATGCTTTCACCCGATATCAAAGAACAGGTCATCGGTATGGTCGAAGTTAGAAATACCTTTAAGGTTCCCAAAATCGGAAAAATCGCCGGCTGTTATGTTCTTGAAGGCGTCGTAAAGAGAAACTGTGCAGTCCATGTTATCAGAGACGGCATAGTAGTTCACTCAGGAAAATTATCTTCATTAAAGCGGTTCAAAGACGATGCAAAAGAAGTTGCAGCAGGCTTTGAGTGCGGTATCGGTATCGAAGACTTTAACGATATACAGGTCGATGACCAGTTAGAAATTATCGAAATGATTCAGGTTGCCCGAAAATTGAGCGACAGCGAAAAATACAAGGCTCCCGAAATCAAAGAAGAAGGAACCGAAGCCGATGAGTGAGTTTAGGCTTGCAAGATTGGGCGAGCAGATAAGGGAAGAAATTTCGGCACTTATTTGTTCGGGCAAAATAAAGGATCCGAGAGTTTCTTCTCTTCTTTCAATAAACAGGGTAATCGTTTCAGGAGATCTTGCCTATGCAAAGGTCTATGTTTCAAGCTTTTTAGATGAACATAA
>CAJPPE010000181.1 GCA_905372345.1 uncultured Treponema sp.
GTATAATATAATACAGTAAGAATAAGAAATATGAAATAACATCGTATGGAGGATGTTCGAATGAATTTTGATTATAAAAAAACGATAGCATTGCTCTATCGAAATCCGGCTCTGTTGTTCACTATTGCCGTATCCATAGTATTGTCCGGATTTTTAATGATTTATCAACCGGGATTTGGATATCAAATTACCGCAAACGGAAGTCCTGTTGGATTTGTAAAACATAAAAATGATATCAGACAGTTGTCAGCACAAGTAGATTCCATCTTAAAGGAAGAATGGGGTGGCAACATTGAATATGAATTGGAACTATCTCATAAAAAAGGAAGACTTGCCGGAGTAGAGCTTACTTCCGACGAACAATTACAACATAATGTAATTGATTGCATCGATGTATACAAGCCTGCTTATCTTATTAAATCAAATACTGCTTTTGTCATGGCGGTCGATTCCAAAGAGACAGCAGAGAAAGTATTGAACAAAGTAAAAGAGCCTTATCTTAATATCAAGAAAAACGCTACCGTAGAGTTCGTTCAAGATGTAAACATCATCGGAGAAGAGTTGGTTCCGGTTGATATGGTATACGATGAACATATTGCACTGAATTCATTAAATCAGCCTAATTATCTTGCATCTGCCACTCGTTCCAACTTAGTAAGAGGAAGTCTGAAACATAACAAAAAAACTTCCACAAAACCGTTGGTAGATGTTCAGGTATCTTACGAAGAAACCGGTGTCGTTGAAATTGAACCTTCCGTAGAAAAAAGAAAAAATCCGTCTATGACAGAAGGTCGCTCTAAAGTAGTATCAGAAGGTACTCCCGGAAAAAAAGAAGTCCAACGAAAAGTAAAAATGATAAACGGTGAAATTGTTTCACAAGATGTTATCTATCAAAAAATTCTTGTATCGGCAAAACCTAAAATTATAGAATATGGAACAAAACCTAAGGTTTCCGGTATCGTTGCAACCGCATGCAACTATTTGGGAACTCCGTATGTGTGGGGTGGTACCACTCCGCGTGGATTTGACTGTAGCGGTTTTACTTCCTATGTGTTTAGAAAAAAAGGAATCTATCTACCAAGAACTTCTTATGAACAAGCTCGTGTCGGTGAAAGGGTATCTCGTTCCAATCTAAAAGCCGGTGATTTGGTTTGTTTCCCGGGTCACGTCGGAATCTACATCGGAAACGACCAATTCATTCATGCACCACACCCCGGTTCTCATGTCAAAATCGATAGTTTGAGCTCACGCAGAAATTTTACTTGTGGAAGAAGAATCAGTTACTAAGTGAAACATCAACCCCCTACTTTCAATATCAAAAGTAAGGGGTTTTCTTTTGCGTTGTTTTATCATATGGTAATATGGTAATTGTGACATAATTGTAATGTAGTAACAATTAAGTATATGATATAATGAGACTTGTTGATAGATGAACTATCTTTAAAAAACAACGGATAATTCATTCTTTCTTACAAAAACAACAAGACTCTGTCACACAAACAAAATTTCTGTTTTCATAAATTATACAAGAGACTTGTTTGAACTTATCTTTATATTTAGGAGGATTTACTTATCATGAAACGCAAATTTTTACTACTGTTCACCGTCTTTTTTCTTATGATTCCACAGCTATCTTTTGCTAATGTGAATCATACAGGAATTCCGATTTTAATGTATCACCATTTCACAACGGGAAATGATGTTAATTCACCGACCGTGTCACAAGCAAATTTTGAGCGTCAAATGAACTACTTATACGAACACGGATACACCACTATTCATCTAAATCAATTAGAAGATTTTTTAGACGGAAAAATTCAACTTCCTGCAAAAACAGTTGTTATCACAATGGATGACGGGTACCGCAGCAACTATGAAATTGCCTACCCTATTCTAAAAAAATATCATATGAGAGCAACACAATTTCCAATCGTAGAAAATATCGGAACCTTATCTGAATATACAAATTCCTCTCGTTTACCGCACTGTAGTGCAGACGAAATGAAAGCAATGAAAGACGTATTCGAGTTTCAATCACATACTTATAACACCCATTATCTGACAACTGATAAAAAGTCTGCCCTTATTACAAAAGATTATAATGATGTCTATGCAGACTTATCCAAAGCGTCCACTACACTTGCGATGTTAGATTGTTCGCCTTATGCATTTTCTTATCCTTACGGTTCATATAACGACAATATAAAGCAGGTACTAAAAAATATTGGTGTAAGAATGGCAGTTACCGTTCGTCCGGGTAGAGTGACCAGACAGTCTAACAAACTGGAACTACCAAGATACAACATTTCCGGTACAATTAATTTTGAAGACTTCAAAAAAATCGTTTCAGAAGATCCGGATGACGTTATCCAAGAATTTATCACAAAAACAGGTGCCCCTGTTGATAACAGCAACATCATCAATATTACAACAGAAAAAAATCCGGAAACATTTAATGTAAAATAAAAAATAACTAAAAAACCCATTCTCAGAGATTAGCTAAGAGAATGGGTTTTTTATAGAAACATAGTGTTTTTCATACTTTTTCTTAAGCTCCTAATGACATCATTTGTAATTTTGATTTACACTATTAGGGTTGAGTTATAGGATAAAAATCTCCTGTTGCTCATATAAACACAATAGGAATTAAAAGCAAAAAAAGAACCTTCCCGAAACATTAAAATAACGTCTCAAAAAGGTTTTATTGGCAGGGGCGGCAGGATTTGAACCCACGGCATTCGGTTTTGGAGACCGACGTTCTACCACTGAACTACGCCCCTATGATAGTATTTACAAAAAAGTGAAAAGATACTATTTTTGTAGTATCTTTTATGTACTGGTGGGCTTAGCAAGACTCGAACTTGCGACCTCACGCTTATCAGGCGTGCGCTCTAACCTGCTGAGCTATAAGCCCATAAAATGGTCGAGGTGGAGGGACTCGAACCCCCGGCCCTCTGGTCCCAAACCAGATGCGCTACCAAACTGCGCTACACCTCGAAATTAAAAATACTGGCGGAGAAGGAGGGATTTGAACCCTCGCGTCCTTTAACAGACCTACTCCCTTAGCAGGGGAGCCTCTTCAGCCACTTGAGTACTTCTCCAATCATAACTCTAAAAAGCTGAATGTTGGTGACCCATCAGGGGCTCGAACCCTGGACACCCTGATTAAGAGTCAGGTGCTCTACCAACTGAGCTAATGAGTCCTAAAAAGACTTTGAATGGTGACCTATCCGCGACTCGAACGCGGGACACCCTGATTAAAAGTCAGGTGCTCTGCCGACTGAGCTAATAGGTCCTAAAATCAACTTTTCACTGGAGCGGGTGAAGGGGATCGAACCCTCGCAACCGGCTTGGAAGGCCGGGGCTCTACCACTGAGCTACACCCGCACGGTATCTTTATCAAGAACAATACTATTATATCATCTTTTCTTATGTTGTCAAGAGTTTTTTTGGTGGAGGAGAGTGGATTCGAACCACTGAAAGCGTAGCTAACAGATTTACAGTC
This sequence comes from uncultured Treponema sp., assembly GCA_905372345.1. GTDB lineage: Bacteria > Spirochaetota > Spirochaetia > Treponematales > Treponemataceae > Treponema_B. Next base: position 3,506 of record CAJPPE010000181.1, read on the forward strand.
TGCCCCCTTTGGCCACTCGGGAACTCCTCCTCTGTAAACATGGAGCTGGCAATAGGAATCGAACCTACAACCTGCTGATTACAAATCAGCTGCTCTACCGTTGAGCCATGCCAGCATATAAAATACCTTTTCGAAAATAAAGATGGCGACTCGGAAGGGACTCGAACCCTCGACCTCCAGCGTGACAGGCTGGCATTCTAACCAACTGAACTACCGAGCCACAAATGGTGGGACCAATAGGGCTCGAACCTATGACCCCCTGCTTGTAAGGCAGGTGCTCTCCCAGCTGAGCTATGATCCCATTCAATAACTATGTTTCTCTATTTTCTTTTTCTTTGGTGACCCCTAGGGGATTCGAACCCCTGTTACCGCCGTGAAAGGGCGGTGTCTTAACCGCTTGACCAAGGGGCCACTGGAATTGGCTACGACTTACTTTCCCGGGGGTCTGCACCCCAAGTATCATCAGCGATGAAAGGCTTAACTTCTGTGTTCGGGATGGGAACAGGTGTATCTCTTTCTCTATTGTAACCATATTCTCTTCTTTTGCTTCGCTTTTCGGCAACTTCTTTGTTGGATTTCTTCATCAATCGGTCATGTATCTCATATACACTCCCTCTTTCCTCATCATCCGCCTTGAATTTGCTCGAAAATACTTGCAAAATTGTCTTACTGCATACTTGCAGTAATTTTTGTTAAGATGTTTAATGGTGGAGACAAGGAGATTCGAACTCCTGACCCCCTGCTTGCAAGGCAGGTGCTCTCCCAACTGAGCTATGCCCCCATTTCTATCATATATTCTTACTTGATGGATTGTACCATCAAAACTGCATAACATCTTCTTCCTTCGGATCAAGTCCTC
>CAJPPE010000182.1 GCA_905372345.1 uncultured Treponema sp.
GAATCTTATACCCCTTATATTTAAGAATTATATATTTTATAAACTCATCAAAGGCAATTTCAAAATGATGTTGAATATTAAAAGCTTCAAAGGCTATGAGTTTATCTTTTTCTAAAACATAATAATGAATCCAGCCGGCAATTTCTTTTTCATATTTAAAAAGTAAGATTTGATGAGTCTTATCGTTTATTCCGCGTTTTGCATGTAAGATAAAATCTTTTTTTGTTTTTATCCCATCGGTGTAAGTTGGGTATGAAGAAGTTTTTTGATCCAAGGCCAGAGAATAAGCAAAGTCAGAATATTTATCAAAATCTTTTTTATCGAGATGTTCTAACATTTTTCATACACGGCTCTTTCGCCGCCGATTAATTTGGGGCGGCTTTTTAGGGCTGTGAGCCTCGCCGAGCCTATGTACTTGGTTTTAAGCCTTACGGGTACTTGCACAAATTTTACATGCATTCCGATTTCGGTGTCTCCTATGTCCATGCCGGCATGGGCTCTTACATGTTCTATCATAACCGGAGACTTAAAAAGATTGTAGGCGGCGAGGGAAGCGGCTCCTCCTGCGTGGAGGGCAGGAACTACCGAAACCTCTTCAAAGCCGTATTTTTCTTGAGATTCCTTTTCGATAACGAGGGCTCGGTTTATGTGTTCGCAGCCTTGAACCGCCAAAAAGATTCCCTTAGGTTCAAGGACTGAAAGCAGGGCGGAAACTATTGTTCTTCCGGCTTCTTCATTTGAGGCCTTACCGATTACTCCTCCCGAAACCTCGCTGGTGCTGCAGCCTAGAACAAGTATGTCTCCGGCTTTTAAAGAAGCTGCTTCAAGAAGCTCATTTAAGGCGGCTATAGTTTCTTCTTTTATTTTTTCTAAATCGATTCCGCTCATATTTTCTCGCCCTTAAATTAACTTCGTTAAAGTTTTAATCCTGTCTTTCCGCAGGTTTTTCCTATCTCGTAAATTGAAGCACCTTCCATTTCCTTTTCAAAGGCTGAGCGGTTTTCTTCTTTTACTTCTACAAGAAGACAGCCTGTGGTTTCCCCAAAGAGGCTTGCAATCTTTGAAGCTCCCAGCCTTGTGTAGAAGTCTTCTTTTAATTCGGCTCCTATTCCGCTTAAACACATTTCGTAGAGGGCGGCAGCTAATCCTCCTTCGCTTAGGTCATGGCATGAAAGCACCAAGCCCTTCATTATATTGAAGTGAAGTTTTTTATAAAGCTCAGCCGCTTCTTTTTTAAAGGGAGGAACGGCAGCGCTTTCTCCTGAAGGAATGCCGAAAAGTTCTGCAAAGACCGAGCCGCCGAAAGAAAATCGAGGTTTACCTACGAGGTAAATAGCCGAACCTTCTTTTTTAAAGTCCGAGCCCGGAACTTTTCCGATGTCGGGAACTATTCCCATTGCCGATATTAAAAGTGACGGCGGAATGGAAACTCTTTTTCCCTCCGAGCTTAGGTATTCATTATTAAAGGAATCCTTCCCCGAAATAAAGGGAGTTTTAAAGACAAGGGCTGTGTCATAGCAAGAGCGTGTCATCTCTATCAGAGCCCACATGGTTTCGGGACGGTTGGGATCTCCTAAGCAAAAGTTATCGAGGATGGCTGTTTTTTCGGGGTCTGCTCCGGCTGCAACGGCATTTCGGACAGTTTCGTCTATTGCACTTGCTGCGGCTGCATAAGGATCCAAAAGCCCCTGCCTCGGATTTAAGGCATTTGAGATAGCAACGGCTTTTTTTCCTTCCGTTTCCATAGGCTTTATAACGGCTGCATCCTGAGGTACATTCCCTTCAGGTCCGTCGTATGGGCGTAGAATTGTTCCGCCCTGAACTTCATGGTCGTAAAGCCTTACTATGTCTTCTTTTGAATTTACGGCATGATGATTTATCACAGCCTTTAGAGCCTCATTCAGATCGGGTTCCTTATATTCCGGATATTTTATAAAAGGTTTTCCATCTTTTGGAGGAGCCGCTTTTAGTTTTCTCTGCGGCGGGCCCGAATGTAAAAAGCCGCATGAAAGATTTATTATTTCCTTTTCGCCGAAGCGTACCCTTAAAACGGCATCTCCGGTAAAACGGCCGAGGTTTGTTAATTCCACATCGTTGGCATCGCAAAGTTTTTGTAAGGCTTCAAGTTTGTCATTGGGAACTGCGATAACCATTCTTTCTTGTGCCTCCGAAAGCCAGAGCTCCCATGGGGCAAGGCCCTGATATTTTACGGGGATTTTTGCGAGGTCTACATCGCAGCCGAGTGTCGAAGCCATTTCGCCTACGGCAGAAGAATAACCTCCCGCTCCGCAGTCGGTAATTGCAGAATAAAGACCTTGATCGCGGGCATCTATAAGAACTTCCGCTACCTTTTTTTGAATTATAGGTTCTCCAATTTGAACCGATGAGCCTGCAACATCGCCGGTGCTTGCATCCATTACCATCGAAGAAAATGTAGCTCCCCTAAGACCGTCCCGTCCCGTTTTTCCGCCTAAAGAAATAATGTGATCTCCGGCCGAGGGTTTTGTGCGGTGCTTGCCTCTGGGGGCAATGCCTGCACATCCGCAGTAGACTAAAGGATTTGAAGCATAAGCCTCGTGGTAGTGAACGCCTCCGTTTACGGTCGGAATGCCCATCTTGTTTCCGTAGTCCTTAACTCCTTCTATAACGCCTGAGATTATGCGTTTAGGATGAAGGGTTCCCTTGGGAACATTTTCTGCCGGAGTGTCGGGATGGCCGAAGCAAAGGACATCGGTTACGGCGAAGGGACGGGCTGAAACGCCCATAACATCTCTGATAACGCCGCCGACTCCAGTGTTGGCTCCTCCGAAGGGCTCAATGGCGGAAGGATGGTTATGAGTTTCCGCCTTAAAGGAAACTTCGTATTTTTCGTCAAATTCGATAATACCGGCATTGTCCACAAAGGAGGAAAGCACCCAAGGAGCATTGATGTCATCGGTTGCCTTTTTGATATAGGTTTTAATTATGCTGTTTACGCAAAGACCGGGATAGGCTTTTTTTTGCTCCTCTGTTAGAGAGGTGCCGTCAATGTCTATTTTTGCCTTAAATGTTTTATGAACGCAGTGCTCGCTCCAAGTTTGGGCTATAGTTTCAAATTCAGCATCGGTACAAGGCCGTTTTTCCGTCTTGTAGAATTCCCTGATAGCCCTCATCTCGTAAATATCCAAGGTAGCCCGCCTTTCATTTGAAAGGGCTAAAAGTTCCTCATCGTTCATGGAGGCTATGTCTATGAGTTCAACTTTTGTGTTAGGTTCATTTTTTCCGTCATGTTCATGAGCCCATGCCGGTTCTACAAAGCCTATTTTATACTGTTCTATAACGTCATTGCATAAAAGGGTTTTTGCAATCTTTTCTATTTCGGATTGGGTTAGTTCGCCCTGAATATCGTAGGCTTTTCCGCTGGTAATTTCTTCAACGCCGCGAATACCGAGTTCTTTGACCGCCCTCAAGGCCTCGCGTGAAGATGAGTCCGTAACTCCCGGCTTTAAGGCTGTTTCGATATGGAAAATATTTTTTTTATCTTCCATTGTAAAGCCTTCGGTTTGGCTGTACTCATAAAGCTCATCGCAAAACAAGAAGTCGGCCAGTACCTTTTTTTCTTCATTTGAAAGATTTCCGCGTATAAAATAAAGGGTTTCGGTATTTATTTCTTTAACGGTTTTAAAGCCGAGAACATGGGACTGCTTTAAAAGCTCCTCATTTTTGGGTATTTGAAAGTGTAAGCCTTCCTTGCTTTTAACACAAAATCGGTAAATATTCATAGACAACCCCTTAACTTCCGATGGATTTTGGATAATTATATATGGTTAAGTATACTTGAAGTGAGGGAAAAATTCAAGGTCTTGAATTTGGGAATTTTTTTGGGGAGAGATTGCAGATAGGTTGTAACCAAACAATAATTTTATTTAAGAGCGAAGCTCGCCAAGATAGCAAAGGTTAATTAGGAATGGAGTGGTTGATAGAGATATTGAATAAAATCTGTTTTTTCAGTATATTTAAAAGTACTTATGAAAAAGCAACTAAAACAAACAGCATATATTTTTTTAACTGCGCTTATACTATGCACCATGTCCTGTTCGGATAACATAAACGGAAAGCTTGCTTTACCCGAAAACGGAGGCTCGGCTTTAAAACAGCCCAAAGAACCGCAACCTCAAAACCCACAGCCGCCTTCCACTCCGCCGACAGGCGAAGAACACCATACACCGCCCGAAAGCACACCCGGTGCTGAAGCAAAAAAACAAGAACTTTTTAAACGCCTTTTAAATGCGGCTCTGCGTTTTGAAAAAACGGTCGATGTCGGCGATTTACACATAAGCTGCAAAACCGA
>CAJPPE010000183.1 GCA_905372345.1 uncultured Treponema sp.
CCATGGAGGGAGAAATAGTAACCTCAACCATCTTATCTTCAAGTTTATTTTCGCGGAGCATTACGCGGAACTTTTCCCTTGTGCCGCTCATATCGTTTTCATTTTGAACCTTATGCTCTTCCGCCGGAGCCGTAGAACTCACACTTGGAAGGATTATCGTTGTTCCGCTAGAGGCTTGAGAAACATTTTGCGGCTGAGCAGAAGCTGCAGCAGTTTTCTTTTTATTTGAACCGGGCAAAAGCAAATCCAATAAAGATTCTTCGGTATTTTTTTCTGCTTGCTCTTTTAGTTTTTCCTGCATCTCACTTTTTACCATTGTGTAGCCCACAGCCATTAAATCTCTGATCATAGATTCGACATCGCGACCTACATAACCTACTTCAGTATACTTTGTAGCTTCTACTTTTAAAAATGGAGCGCCCGACAACTTTGCAAGCCGTCTTGCAATTTCGGTTTTACCTACACCAGTAGGCCCTATCATCAAAATATTTTTAGGAGCTATTTCGTCTCTGATTTCTTCGGGAAGTTTGAGCCGGCGCATTCTGTTACGAAGAGCAATAGCAACAGCCCTCTTCGCTTTGTTTTGTCCTATGATATATTTATCCAATTCTGCAACCGTTTGTTTAGGCGTCAAATCTTTTAATTCTTCATTCATTATATTTCCTCCGTAACTATCTTTCCGTTTGTGTAAATACATATTTTTCCTGCAATCTGTAAACTCTTTTCTGCAATTTCATGGGCGGAAAGGTTTGTGTTTTGCATCAAAGCCAAAGCCGAAGCATAAGCATAATTGCCTCCTGAGCCTATTGCAAGCACATCTTCTTCCGGCTCTATAACATCTCCGTTTCCTGAAATTAAAAGAGTGGTCTTTGCGTCGGCCACAAGTAAGAGGGCTTCTAAATTTTTTAACATCTTATCGGTGCGCCAATCTTTTGCAAGCTCTACCGCAGCTCTGGTAAGATCTCCTGAAAATTCTTTTACCCTGATTTCAAATTTTTCCAAAAGAGTAAAGGCATCGGCCGTTGCTCCGGCAAAGCCCGTTATAATTTTTCCGTCATAAATTTTTCTTACCTTTCGGGCATTTCCCTTCATAACTGTTTCGCCCATGGTTACCTGTCCGTCTCCGGCCATAACAATTTTCCCGTCTTTCCTTACGGCAATCACCGTAGTGCTTCTTATTTTTTGACTCATCTAAAACTCCTAAATCCTATCTATGAATGAGGATGAGCAGTCTTATATAAATTTTGAAGCTGCTCAGCCGTAATATGCGTATATCTTTGCGTGGTCGAAACGCTTTCGTGACCAAGCAATTCCTGTACAACCCTTATATCCGCACCGCGTGTAATTAATGTCGATGCAAAACTATGTCTAAAAGCATGGGGTGAAAGATGTTTTAATTCGGGAGATAACTCAACATATCTGTTTATTATATACCGAATTCCCCTGCTTGTTAAGGCTTGAGCCTTTTGATTTATAAAAAGGGCATCTCTAATTTTTCCCTTACCGTCTTTTTGAACTTGGCCTTTAAACTTTTCAACCAAGTCAGCTCTTTCTTTTAAATACTCCCTCAAATACTTTTTTGCAAATTCTGCAAAAAACACCTTTCTTTCTTTTTTACCTTTTCCGAAAACGATGGCATAAGAAAGAGTTTTATCCAAATCTTTTATATCGAGTCCGGCTAATTCCGAGACACGGCAGCCTGTGGAATAAAGAGAAGCAAATAAGGCGGCATCCCTTGTTTCCCAAAGAATATCGGCATTTGAAGGCAGCTTACAAAACTCTTGTGCCTGTTTTGGAAACATAAACACAGGAAGTTTTTGAGCAAGTTTTAAATTCCTTACAGACGATATAGGATTTATTTTTGTCAAATTGAACCTTAAAGCATATTTATAAAAACCTCTTAAGGTAGACATCATTCTGTTAATTGAAGCCGGAGCAATTTTTTTATCTGCAAGTTCTGCAATAAAAATCCTGATGTCCGAAGCCTTTAACTCAAAAACATTTAAGTCAAGTTCTTTTAACCATTCTTCAAAAATAATCAAATCGTTTTTATAAGAATCTATTGTTGCTTTTGTAAATTGCCGCACTCCCGCACTATAAGTGAGGTAGTTTTCAAATACTTCATTCATTGCTTCTGTCTACCTCCACATCTTCTACACCTTCAACTACACTGTGTAAATAATCGCAATTAGGATTAATACAAGCCTTATAGTTTCCGTTTTTCTTATCATACTTTTCTACCATGAACCAGCCGCATTTCGGGCAAGAAGCATTTATAGGTTTAAAGTGTGAAATAAAATCACATTCGGGAAAATGTGTACATCCGTAAAATTCTTTTCCTCTTTTTTTAGATTTACGTGCAATTATTTCTCCGCCGCAGCCTTCACGCGGACATTTTGCCAAAGGAATGGATTTTGTATTTTTACATTCAGGGAAGGCACTGCAAGCCAAAAACACTCCGAAGCGGCCAAGTTTTTTTACCATTTTGTTTCCGCATTTTTCGCAGACTATATCCGTAACTTCATCCAATGAGCCTTTAATGCTTTCTACATTTTCCAAGGCGGTATCTACTTTTTCTTTAAATGAACCGTAAAAACTTTCCATCAATTTAGGCCATTCTACCTTATTTTCCGCGACCTCGTCCAAGCGGTTTTCCATTCCGGCAGTAAAGTTCACATCTATTATTTCGGAAAAATTTTTTACTAAAAGACTGTTTATAATTCTTCCCAGCTGGGTCGGAATAAGCTGCTTATTAGATCTTGTTACATAATACCGGTCGAGCAAAACGGAAATAATAGGAGCATAGGTTGAAGGCCTTCCGATACCTTTTTCTTCAAGCATCTTTACGATACTTGCATCCGTATAACGGGCAGGGCCTTGAGTAAAATGCTGCTCCGGTCTTAAATCTTCAATACTGATTTCATCTCCTACCTTCATGGGAGGAAGCGAAGTTCCTTTTTCATCTTTTGAAATCAAGGTTTTTGTAACCGTGTAAAAACCTTTTTCGGTTATCTTTGTAGAAGCTGCACGGAAAACTGCATCCCCTACTTTTATTTCATAACTAGATGTTTTTGTTTTTGCATTTTTCATTTGACTTGAAACAAAACGTTCCCAAATCAAAGAGTAAAGTCTTAACTGATCACGGCTTAAGAATTCTTTTAAATAAGAAGGAGTGTATTCAATGTATGTAGGACGAATCGCCTCATGTGCATCCTGTGCTTTTTTTCCTGCTGCGTATACATTCGGCCCATCAGGTAATTCTTTAGGATGATTTTCATTAATCCATTTACGGACAGCATCTATTGCCGTATCGGAAATCCTTATCGAATCGGTACGCATATAGGTAATCAAACCGACTCTGCCGGAACCTACAGCGACACCTTCATACAGCTGCTGGGCTACCTGCATCGTCTTTTTTGATGTAAAGCCTATTCTGTTTGCTGCAACCTGCTGTAATGTAGAAGTTGTAAACGGAGGGCGAGGCTTAATACTTTTCTCCGTTGTTTTAATATCCAAAACCGAAGCCGGCAAAGAGCTTAATTCTTTTATAATTGCATCAACTTCTTTTTGATTTTTTAATTCAGGTTTATTGTCTTTGTATTTTACAAGCTGAGCTTCAAAAGAAGTTTTATTGTATTTAAAATCGCCGTCAAGAGTCCAGTACTCATCAGGAATAAAATTTTCAACTTCTTCTTCCCGTTCACAAATTAAACGCAACGCAACGGATTGAACTCGGCCTGCCGACAATCCGTTTTTTACTTTTTGCCAAAGAAGAGGAGATAGGTTATAACCGACCAGTCTATCCAAAACTCTTCTGGATTTTTGAGCATTAACTTTTCCCATATCTATATCCATGGGATTTTTTACGGCTTCTTGAATTGCATTAGGAGTAATTTCGTTAAAAACTATTCTTTTTATCGGAGAAGAACATTCCGGAAGCAAAGCTTCGTGTAAATGAAAGGCGATAGCCTCCCCTTCTCTATCATTATCACTTGCAAGAAATACGCCTGAAGATTTTTTTGCTTCCTTTTTTAATTCTTTTAAAATTTTAGCACGTCCCCGAACTGTTATATATTCGGGAGTAAAATTATGTTCTATATCGATTGCCAATCTGGATTTAGGCAAATCTATCAGATGTCCCATCGAAGCTCTTACGATATAATCGCTTCCTAAATATTTTTCAATCGTCTTAGCCTTTGCAGGTGACTCGACTATAACCAAGCAATGCTGTTTTGTTTTTTTTGCAGTACGTTTAGTTTTTTTTGTTTCATTCATCGTGTTTTCCATAAATCAATACCTCATAATCTATAAATT
>CAJPPE010000184.1 GCA_905372345.1 uncultured Treponema sp.
ATATTAATCACTCTCAATTTTTTTTCTTAAAAAGCTAAAACCTATTTTGCTCCCAAGGCGGCCATGGTTATATAATTATACGGCTTATTAAAGTGTGGCAAAAAGAAGATATCCAAAAGTTTAAGCTTATCGATTGTAAGTTTTTCTTGGATTGCGAGGGAGAACATGTGAATTCCCATAGACATATCATAGGTCGAAGCCATTTGGGCACCGATTATAACCCTCATTTTTTTGTTATAGACAATCCTTAATTTTACCGGCGGATTATCGTTTTCCATAAATTCGGGACGCTGCAAATCTTCAAAGTCGGTAAATTCTACATCAAGCCCCAGCTTTTTTGCCCTCTCTACAGTAATGCCGCTCGATACCATCTTCAAGTCATAGATATTGATTCCGTTAGAGCCTTGAACGCCTATTCCTTCTAAGGGAACTCCTGCTGCGTTATGGGCGGCTACAATTCCGCTTCTTACTGCATTTGTTGCAAGGGCAATGTAAGATTTTTCTCCTAAAGAGTTATCAAAAACCGTTGCACAGTCTCCTATTGCGTAAACATCTTTTATGCTTGTTTCTTGTTTTAGATTGACCGAATAGGCTCCGTTTTTAAAGGTTTCAAGTTTATCTTTTCCAAGGCCGGTATTGGGCCTAAAACCGATGCAGACTACTACCATGTCGGCAGGATATTCTCCCTTATCAGTAACAACGGCTTCTACTTTTGTTGTTCCTTTAATTTCCTGCACGAGCTGATTATATGCAAGTTTGATTCCGTGATCGCTTAAATTTTTATCCATTAAATCGGTAAAAGGTTTGTCATAATAGTTTGAAAGACTTGACGGCATCGCATCAATGAGTACAACTTCCTTATTATGCCTTTTAAAAGCTTCGGCAAGTTCGACGCCGATGTAGCCTGCTCCTACAACTGCAATTTTTTTAATATCGGGATTTTTTAGCTTGTCGATAACTTCTTGGGCATTTTGAAAAATCTTTACCTGCTGAACATTTTCCAAGTCCATGCCCTTAATCTTCGGCATTATAGGAATTGAACCCGTTGCAAGGATTAATTTATCGTAGGATTCTTCGATAGGCTGTGAACCCTTTACCGTTCCATACACGATTTTTTTATCAAAGTCAATTCGTGTAATATCGGCTTCCATTGTAACCTTAGCACCCTTTGCTTCCAGTTTTTCCTTATTGGAATAAAAGAGACCTTCGGAACCGCTGATTTGATTTCCTATCCAAAGGGCCATTCCGCAGCCTAAAAAGCTGATATTGGTATTTCTGTCAAAGACAACGACTTCATTTTCTTTTGAAAGGTCAGTTAAAAAATTAATGGCCGATGTTCCGGCGTGATTTGCTCCTACTACTACAATTTTGCTCATATTTAGCTCCTTTGCTGCCTTAAGACGCAGCTCTTATATTTTACACATAAATTCTTATTTAGTATAGGGTGTAAATCCACCTAAATTTTTCGTGTTAGGAGGCCGGTATGATAAAACGAGATTATTATCTAAAACAGCTTATACGTAAAAAAGACCCGCTGTTGCGGGTCTTTGGTTTTATGGATAAATCTTTACCTAAAGATTTTATGGCCTCAAAATGTTTACAAAATTAGATTGTAAAGTAATTGATTCCTTCTTGAGCTTTCCAAGCAAGGGTCTGCTCATGGATTTTTTCTTGCGGTGTTAATATTGCTGATCTTTGAGGTGTACCGTTTTTTCTGTTTGACTTGATAAGGTTAAATAATGTTTTCATCTTTTGTTCTCCTTAAAAATATTGGCAGTGTTATCTGCTCTTGATATATCTAATATACATTAAAAGAAAAAATAAGTCAAGTGAATTTAAAAGAATTTTATGTATTTTTATGTAAAATTAAAGAAAAATTCGCAATTCTTTGCGGTTTATTGCGGTAATCTCTAAAAAATCTAATCCCAATCGCCTGCAAAAATAACTTCCGGTTCAAGTAAAAAGCCTGTCTTCTCTTTAACTATTGATTGAACTTTTTCTATCAAAGTTTTTACGTCTGAAGCGGAGGCATTTTCTCGGTTAATTACAAAATTCCCGTGCCAAGGAGCAACCTGAGCCCCTCCTTCGCAGAGACCTTTTAATCCTGCATCCTCTATCAGTTTGCCGCTGGGTAGTCCGAAGGCTCTGTTATTTTTAAATGTACTTCCTGCAGAAGGTTCCTTAAAATGTCCCTTTGAAATTCTATCTTGAACTTTTTCCTCGGTTTTGGCAGCAATTTCTTTTTTTATTCCATAGTTTAAGGTAAAAACGGAAGAAAGCACTATCTTTCTATTTTTTGAAATCTCGGTACTTACCGGATTTTGTTGAAACGGCGAAACTTTATAATCCCAGTCGGAGGGATTGTATTCATATTCTGCAAATTCCGTTTTGTCATCATCGACTAAGATATATTTTACCGATTTTAATCTATCCGAGATTGAAACATCATAACAGCGTGCATTCATAAATACGGCTCCCCCGACGCTTCCCGGAAGGCCTCCGAAACATTCCAGACCCGAAAGAGAATTTTCAACAGCCCATTTTGTAAGATTATCAGTGAGGACTCCCGCTCCGGCCCTTATAAAAACTTTTTCCGCAGATTCGCCTATAATTTCTATCTTGTTTAAATTTTTTAGGCTTATTAAAACACCTTTAAACCCTTTGTCGGAAACAAGAATGTTTGTTCCGCCTCCTATTAACGAGGCCGGAATCTTATTTTTGCTTAAAAAAATTAAGGCTTCTTTTAAATGGTCTTCATCTTTAGGACAAAAAAGAGCTTCCGCAGGTCCTCCGATTTTGTATGCGGTGAGAGGCTTTAGGGGTTTATCGAATTCTATAGCTCCCTCTTGAAATAAAGGGGTATTATGAAGTATACTAAATAAATTATTCATTTGATTTTAGTATATACTATTATGTATTAGGTAACAAGCTGTAGAGAAGAGGATAAACCTATGAGTTTAAAATTATATAATACCTTGGGTAATAAAAAAGAAGAATTCGTTCCCATTCATAAAGGAAAGGCCGGAGTTTACGGCTGCGGGCCTACAGTATATGATTATGCACATATAGGAAACTTACGCACCTACATTTTCCAAGATATTCTTGTTAAGACTCTAAGGTTTTTATGTTATGATGTTACCCATGTTATGAATATAACCGATGTCGGGCATCTAACCGATGACGAGGATTCGGGTGAAGATAAGATGGTAAAGTCTGCGGAAGAACGCGGAAAATCGGTGCTTGAAATTGCGGAATTTTATACAAAGGCCTTTTTTAACGATACCGAAAGGCTGAATATCGAAAGGCCCGGTATTGTCTGCAAGGCTACGGAGCACATAAATGAAATGATAGAGCTTATAAAAAGAATAGAAGCAAACGGGCACACCTACATGGCCGGCGGAAACCTTTACTATGATATTTCTACCTTTCCTAAATACGGAGAATTGGCAAACATAAACATTGAAGACCTTAAGGCCGGAGCCCGTATCGAAATAGATAAAAATAAACGCAATCCTCATGACTTTGTTCTTTGGTTTACAAAAAGCAAGTTTGAAAATCAGGCTCTTGTTTGGGATTCGCCTTGGGGACGAGGCTATCCCGGCTGGCATATCGAGTGCTCTGCCATGAGTATGAAGTATCTGGGAGAACAAATTGATATTCACAAGGGCGGGATAGACCATATAAGGGTTCATCATACCAACGAAATAGCCCAATCCGAGGGAGCTACGGGAAAAAAATGGGTAAACTATTGGCTTCATAATGAATTCCTCGTTATGAATAAGGGCAAAATGTCTAAGTCTTCCGGTTCTTTTATCATTTTGGAAGATGTTATAAATAAGGGTTTTTCAGCCCTTGACTACCGTTTCTTGCTCTTGGGCGGGCATTACCGAAGTCAGCTTACCTTTTCATGGGAAGCTATGGAAACGGCAAAAAACGGCCGAAAAAACTTAAATAACAGAGTTGCAAAATGGCTGGACGGATTATCAGATGCCGAAATAAGGGAATATATATCCTTGACGGAAAATCTTAATCTTAAAACTGCAAAAGATATAATAAAAAATGAAAAAGCCTGCAGATACTTTGATAATTTTATTGCCGCTATGGAAGATGATTTATCTACACCTAAGGCCTTATCGGAGCTGCAGCTTTTAATAAAGGAAAAAGACATTCCGCAAAAGGAGGTCTTAACGGTTATTGCCGCTATGGATTCGATTTTGGGCATCAAACTGATAGCAGAAGCCCTTAATACGCTAAAGGATAAAGGTTCTATTGAAATCGATGAATCCGAAATTCTTAA
>CAJPPE010000185.1 GCA_905372345.1 uncultured Treponema sp.
GCAAATAAAATCGTCCGTCCGATAAGCAGCGTTATCCGCGCCCTCAAAAATATTTCCAAAGGCGAAGGAGATTTGACAATCAAGCTGCCGGTAACCGGCTCGGACGAGACAAGCGTTCTATCATCATATTTCAACAAGACGATTGTCAAACTGCGCGATTCCATTCACAAAGTGGGACAGGATTCAGCCGGAATGAAAGAAGTCGGCACCGATCTTGAGTGCAATATGGTGTCAGTCAGCGAATTCGTTTCGACAATCACCGAAAGTATCGAAGGTCTTAAACGTAATTTTACCGATCAAGAGCAAAGTATTGCCGAAACCGCCTCTGCAATCGAGCAGATTATCCGCACAATACGGCTTTTAAACGATTCTATCGGACAGCAGCTTTCTGTCGTGCAGGAGTCGTCAACGTCCTTTGACAAAATGAATATGAATATCGGAACGGTCGGAGGAAGCGTGAAAGTTACGCGGGACGCAATTAAAAATCTTGCTTCGGCAACAGATGACGGGCGGGCGGCGCTCGTCAAGGCGAACGAAATTTCTCAGCGCATTTCGGAAGCCTCAGGCGGCGTACTTGAAGCGAGTGCCGTTATCGAAAATATTGCATCGCAAACCAATCTCCTTGCCATGAATGCCGCTATTGAAGCCGCTCACGCAGGAGAAGCGGGCAAGGGCTTTGCCGTTGTTGCCGACGAAATCCGCAAGCTCGCAGAAGAATCAAGCACTCAGGGCAAAACCATTACCGAGACACTTAAAGTACTATCAGGTGAGATTGAAGTTCTTTCTACTTCCGCAAAAACCGCAGAAGAAAAGTTTAATGCTATATTTGCCCTTTCCGAGCAAGTTAAAACGATGAGCCAAAACCTAATGGAAGCTATGCGTGAACAGGAAAACGGTAGCAAGGAAGTGCTCACTGCAATCCGCGACATAAACATGGTAACCAACCAAGTAAATGACGGCTCTGCCGAGATGCTCCGCGGTGGCGAAAATGTTGCCGAAGAGATGCAAAAGCTCGATGAGCTTACCCGCGTCATCACCGACAGTATGAACGAGATGGTTTCCGGTGCCGTGCAAATCAGCAACGCCGTACAGGAAGTAAACGCAATAAGCCAAAAGAATAAAGAGAGTATTGAAAACCTCTCTAAAGAGGTAGGAAAGTTTAAGGTGTAGATGTTTTTGTATTCTCTTAGGGAGGCTCTGATTAATTGTGACTTGCAAAGCTCGAAGAGATTGATGCGAATTAATCGCGTGCCTGCCTAACCTTGCCTTTTCAAAACGTCATTTAGGGGCTTTCAAAATCGGTGTTACCGATATTCAGCTTGAGAATTTGCTGAAAGCAAATTCTCAAATTGTAAATAAATTGATTTTTTTTGTGACTATGTCATATCATACACTTTACAAAAATATGAAAGTTAGATTTTAAAGAGGCATCTTATGAAAAAGTGGTTTTTCATTTTTTTTATTTCTTCTAATTTTCTTTCTCTTTTTTCTATTGAAACAGTAATCACTCCCAGTATTAGCTATACCAATTATTTTTTACACACTGTTTATACACATAAAAAATCTAGCATTCATTTACATACCGGTTCCTTAGGGCTTGATTTAATGTTTATTGGGGAAAAAACAGGTTTTACATTTTTTGCAAATAATCATCTTTCGTTTATGGATGAAACTCAAGTTTTTGGTGACGTTGATTTTATAAGCGTAAAAGGAGCTTCGGTCATTGAAGGGATGATTTGGGATTTTTCTTTGTTGGCTGGTTATACAATTGATTTAAGCGAAGAGTTAAAATTGCGATTGGGTGTTGGAGCAGGCTTTTTTCATGGATTTCAGCCAAAAAGTAATACAACATCAACAGCTATGGGAAGCATCTTTTCTCTTTGTCTTGATTACTTTTTTATCTCTGGTTTAGGCATAAGTGTTGGCATAGAAGATGGTGTTTATGGGAGTGTTAGAAAAAAACAACCAGACGAAAAACATAAGTTTTTTAATAGAGTGCAAACAAAGCTAGGTCTGGCTATTAGAATGGATTAAAACATTTCGCGATTATTGCGAGTTATTTATTGTCAGTGTAGAAATATCCCCCAATTCTTAAAGGAATGGGGGTGTTTAGCATTAGATTTTTTTTGTAGCTTTAATTTCTACAACAGTAGGCGAATTCACTCGCTGAAATGTTGTTATCATGCTATCTTCATCTTCAGCCATAGTCATCGTTGCAGTATTTCCAGTTACAACAAATGGAATAAGTTGTTGATCTATCGTAATAGCATTATTTGCGTACGTACATGAGTATATTGAAAAATGTGAGGGACGATTTGTATTACATTTTATTCCGATACACTCTTCATGGCTTAATATGGTGGAGAGGTGGTTGGCAGAAATTACGAATAAGAGGATTCGCAGGGAAAGTTGGGAAAGCGTTGATCGGTATGTTTTAAAGCAGGGGGAGAAGATTTTTCTAAAATTCTGCAGGCAATAAGAAAAGTACCAAACAGAGCTTGGAACCCTGCTAGATGTTTTTGGATTATCCCTGCCGACCAAAATTCTTGCGATATTTTATTAAACAATCTTTATAATGAAGGACTATTCAGAGCAGAGTCCGACTTTGACTTTAAAAATTCTGAACTTAATGATACTGAACCTAATGATGTTGAGCCTTTGAATACCGAAATTATTAGAGAAAGTAATAATCCTACTGCACCGGATATTCAGTATATTTTAATAAGTTGGAAGAAGTTATTACTTCCAAACACTACAGTAAGCGTATAATGGAGGCCTACAGCTATTGGATAAGCCGCTTTATTCGTGAAAATAAGAATAAAAATCTTAAAACTCTTTCCGATACGGAAATAAATGCCTTTGTGAGCCGTCTTGCAACAAAAGAAAAGGTTGCGGCTTCAAGCCAAAATCAGGCTCTTGTGGCTCTTTTGTTTTTATATAAAAACATATTAGGCTTAACTAAAAAAAGTCCCGAAAATATCGTCCGTGCTAAAAAACTAAAAAACTTGACCGCTATGTTGAGCCGTAAGAAAACGGCAAAGATATTCTCTCTTTTGCATTAAAACGATTATAGGCTTCTTATCCGTTTGCTTTACAGAACCAGAATGTGGTTGATGGAAGCCTTGCGGTTAAGGGTGCAGGATATCGACTTTGATAAAAATGAAATTACGGTACACTGAGGAAAGGGGGCAAAAGACCGTAAAACCATGTTGTCTGTTTCGCTTAAATTTCCACTGCAGAAACATTTGGAGCATGTCCGCCGCATCTATGAGGCAGACTCTAAGGATGGTTTCGGTTCGGTATTGCTTCCCTCTGCCTTTGCAAAAAAATATTCTAATGACGGTAAGATGTGGGCATGGCAGTGGGCGTTTCCCCAAGCACGCCGATGGCAAAATAAAGAAACCGGTGAGCAGGGACGGCATCATATTGATCCTTCGGTTATTCAGCACATCCTGCACGAAGCGGTTTTACGGTCGGGTATACCGAAACCAATTGGCTGCCACACGTTCCGCCACTCATTTGCAACGCATCTACTGGAAGCAGGTTACGATATCCGTACCATACAAGAGCTTCTCGGTCATAGCGATGTTTCAACCACTATGGTTTACACCCATGTCCTAAACCGTGGCGGTCTTGGTGTTCAAAGCCCTATCGACCGAATGTAATTTGTCTTTATATCATTTAGTGAAGATAGGCCTAATCTGCCAGCGGTTTATTTATCCGATTTGTATTTATGGTAGAAAGATGTGTTTTTTTGTTTTACAGCAGTTTAGATTGCAAATTATTGGTTGTTATGCTATAGTGAGGAAGGGTCGAAGCGAATGTTAGGTTGATGGTGCACTGTGCCACTTTCGTTAAAGTGAAATCTTTAACATATTTTCGAATCATTCGTTGAATGATTAAAAAAATTATAGGAGGTCCTAGTATGGGATTTTTAAATGCACTTTTGGGAAACGCAGGTTCAGTTTCAATAGAAGAAGTAAAAAATGAATGGGGAAAACTTCTTGCTCAAAATGAAGAAATTGCAGCAGCCTATAAGCTTGTTCGCGATTATATCATTCTAACTCAAACACGAATCATTTTTATCAATGTGAAAGGAATTACTGGAAAGCAAATTGAAATCAGTTCTTATCCTTATCGTAGTGTTGTTGGTTTTTCTGTTCAGACAGCTGGGGTTATGGATTTAAATGCAGAACTTTTCATTACTGTTGCAAATTTACCAACACCAATCAAATATACATTTGATAAAAATGTAAGCATATATGA
>CAJPPE010000186.1 GCA_905372345.1 uncultured Treponema sp.
GGTGCCGATACTTGTTTATTTTTATATTTTATGCAATAATAAAAACTATAAGAATATACATATTTATCTCTTTGTGATATAATATCATAAATTATGTGTTTTGATAAGAAGAGTCTAAGGTTTTTACTTGAATTTATCTTTATTTTCACCATTTTTGTCCTCCCGCCGATGTTAAATAAGAGGGATTTTACCCCGCCGCCTCAGCCGGAAGGCTTTTTTTATGTTTTAGTCTTTATATCAAAAATAGTTTTTTTTGCAGCCTATGAAGAAATTCTATACCGAATATATTTACCGTATAGAATAAAAAGCTTTTACGGAGAAAATCCTGAAAGCTTTAAATCGGCCTTTGCCGTCTATGAAATTCTTCCGGTCATTTTTTTTGCTCTGGCTCACCGTTATTTAGGTCCCTTTAATGTGCTTTATGCTGCGGCCGCAGGAATAGTTTTTAGAAGCCTATATATTCTTATACAAAAAAAATCATCTGCAAAATGCAGCATAAGAATGGCAAGTATAAAAGCGGCTCTTTGCGTTATAGTGCTTCACTCTGTCCATAACGGCGTCATCTATCTTTTGATTTTTAAAGGATAAATTAAGGCACAGGTTTCGTATATCTTTTTATAAATTAAGAAATTTTCTTCGTAAACGGAGATAAAAGATTTGCTCTTAAGGGGCTTGTTTTCATCTTCATCAAGCAAGAGGTCAAAGCCTATTATGGTGTTGGTCTTATCGGTTTTTATTTTTTCGTCGATAAGATTTAAGCTCTCCATACTTTTGTTTATGATAGAATCTTCAAGAGGCTTTCCGGTTTTTAAAGAGTCTAAAAGGTTCAGGCATATATCCATGCCCTCTTTTGCAAGCTTCATTGTTTTTTCCAAATCGCCGCTTAATTCTTTTAAGGCAGAGGAAAGGTTTGGAGAAGCTTGTCCAAGACTGTCTTCTTTTTTAGAAGACAAGTTAGGTAAAGCACTCATCTTCTCGATTTTTATTTTTTTTGAAAGAGGCGAAGCTTTTGCTTTAATTAAAAACTCTTCCATACTTAGAGCCGGCATATTCGGAATCTTTAATCCCCGCGGTAAAAGGTTATAGGTTTTAATATCGGGGAACTCGGCAATCTTACTTTCAAACCACCAAGCATACATCTGCATTCTTTTGTCGCTTAACACCTTTCCCGTATAGCCTTCTTTTAATTGAGGCGAGGCGGAATAAAGGCTTAGATGAGAAGCTGTTTCCGAAGGAAAAAATCGGTTTGAAAAAGCATTTACATCTTCTTCAAAGCGGCTCCCCTTAAAGTGGGTTTGGAAATCGGGAAAGGCCAAATCGAGGCCTGCAAAAATAATTTCAGGACAGCCCAAAATCCTTGCAAAATCCCAACAAGCTGTTGCAACGGAACCGCCGGTAACAAGTTTTCCCTTTTCACCTATAAGTTTTTCTATATATTGAGCAAGGGGAAACATGGAAGTGCATAAAAACTTGGCTTTTGTTTTAAGACGGAAAACGGCCGGATATACGGAAGATTCGGTAATAAGAATAGAATCCGAAATGTCGAGGTCTGCAAGATGAAGATAGTTCCAATATTGAGCATCCATTAAAAGAATAAAGTCTGGTTTTAGGCCATGCCTATGACAAGCCCTTACAGCCGTATCTGCCGCAATGATTATAAACTTATCTTCATTTTCTTTTACAAGATTTATCGTACTGTCTAAGCCGGGGCCGGCAGCAAGTATCAAAGCAGGACAAGAAGCAAAAATATTTTCTATTTTATTGATACCTAAAAGGCCTTCGGTTTGGCTCATATTTTTTAAAAAATTTTTAAGCCAAAGTTTTCCGAATTTTTTTAAGGTATTTTTGTTTAAATTTGTTTTTTCATTTCTCCGCTTTTTTAAGGCCTCAAACTCTGAAAACCAAGAAGAACTTACATCAATCAATGGCTGAATTTTAAAAGCGGGAATATCAAAAAAAGATTTGCTTTCAAAAAAATCCAACACATCTTTCGGATAAAGGCCTAAAAGAAGAATCAGATTTTCGTGCATAAAAAAATCATCTAAGGGACGGCTTTGTAAAAAAAGAAAAAAAACAAAGAGGTCGGGCTCAATTATAATCAACGAAGATTTAGGATATTTTTTTGCATAAAGCTCTTGAGCATAGCCCAAACCAAGACCGCAAAAAATACAAGAGCTTTTAGCCTTTTTATCTTCAAAAAAATCAAGGGAGATATTTTTTTCTGCCTCGCTTATAGGATTATATTTTGAATGAAGGTATTTTCCGTTTATGCGTGCAGTAAAAATCTTTTTACCTTTTTCTTTTAGTTTTGTTTCTTCAAGATAATAGCTTTCAGGAATTCTTTCGGCAAATTGTTTAATACCGTTTTCGGAGTCAAGGCCCAAGGCAGCAGAGAGCTCAGGAAACCGGCGAGAAAAAAGTTCAGCATTATAAAAAAGGTTCTTGTACAAAATTTCACGATTGCCGGCGCTTTCTTTATTCGAGATTGAGCTCAATTTTCATTCCTTTTTGAAGAGGTGTACCGGGCGGAGGACTTTGAGAGACGACATATCCGTCACCTGTGATTTTTACCGAAAAGTCTTTTTGTAAAAGAAGCTCAAGTAAAAGTTTTTTGGGAACTCCAGTTAAGTCGGGCATCTTATCTTTTAAGACGACAGGTTTATTATCGCTTATGGGAATCCGGCCGGTGTGTTCAACGGTTGGAGCGTTTTCTCTTGCAAGTCCGAGATAATCTATAATTTCATTTGAGGCCTCTGAAATTGCGGGAGCGGCAACAATGGAGCCGTATATTTGTCCGACAGGTTTCATAACAGCCGTATATAAAATAATCTTTGGGTCATCTGCCGGAAAAATTCCTATACAGCTTGAAATAAAATCGGTCTTACTGTAGCCCCCGCCTTTCTCATTTGCCATCTGAGCTGTTCCGGTTTTTACGGCAATGGGAACCCCGTTGATAGATGCCCTCCAAGCTATACCCTCTATGGAGCCCGTTCTCATATAGCTTAAAAGCAGATCGGCATTTTTTTCGGATATAACCTTGTTTAAAACCGAGGGCTTATGAAGATAGACGATGTTTCCTTCCTTGTCGGCAACCTTTGAAATAAGAGAAAGGCGCAAAGTGGAACCTTTATTGGTAAAGGCCGTTGCAGCCTCAACCAGCTGCAATGCTGAAACTCCTATTTCCTGTCCTATAGCTATTGTGTGCTTTGTACGGATAGACCAGTTTTGAGGAGGGGCAAGAAGCCCCGCTGACTCTCCCGGAAGCTCTATATTGGTTTTAGAGCCGAAACCGAAGAGCTTAATTTTTTCATAAAAAGCATTTTTTTCGGTAATATCGGCAATCTGGGCAGTTGCATCATTACACGAAAGTCGGATTATATCCCGCGGGCTTACCCTGCCATGAGTCTTTAAACAGGTGATGGGTTTTACATTGGGTCTGTTAAATTCAAAAAGAGCATTGCAGTCGTATACTTGCCCGTCCTTAGCAGTGCCCAATTCCAAAAAGGCAGCCATAGAAAATATCTTAAAAACCGACCCCGGCTCATAAACATAGTTTGCAGGACGGTCAAAACGCTGTTCAGGCGTACTTTCTATAAAGTTTGCAAGGGAGGCAGAAGGAGAGTTTACATAGGCGAGGACTTCTCCGGTCTTTGCATCAACTGCAAGAAAAACGGCAGATTGAGCCTTTGTTTCTTCCATCGTTTTCGATATAATTTTTTCGAGCATATACTGAATGTTTCCGTCTATGCTGAGATAAACATCGTAGCCCTTGCCCGTATAACCCTTTGTTTCAGGAGGGGGAGAGAGAATATTTTGAAGGGAGTATTCTACGCCTGTTTTTCCCCTGCCGTCATCGCCTAAAAAACCTACGACTGTAGAGGCCAAGGTATTTTCGGGATAGGTGCGGTTAAACACAGACTCAAACCTAATACCGCTTAATTTATTTTCATCTATAACGTTTTTAACCAAATCCCTTTCACTTTCGCTCATTCTTTTTTTTAAATATAAAAAATTGGATTTGGAATCTTGAATTTTTTCTAAGAGTTCGGATTCGTTTTGCATTAAAACAGGAGCCAAGACCTTTGCCGCCTCGGCAGGATTTTTCATAAGGGTTTTATCGGCATAGAGGTTGTAAACAGTCGTTTGCACGGCAAGAATCTTTTTATTTCTATCATATATAGTACCCCTTTCGGTCGAAATTTTAGGTGTAACCACTATAGGTTCTTTCATTATCATATACTTTGCAAATTGGAGTATAAG
>CAJPPE010000187.1 GCA_905372345.1 uncultured Treponema sp.
AGCAAAGCCGTTTTATAGCCGCCGCTACCGATAAGGAGCTGGTTTCAATATTGGACGAAATCTTCTTGGACGATATGGTAGATATTGTTGAAGAAATGCCCGCAAATGTCGTTAAAAAAATCCTAAAAAATACCGGCAGGGAAGAGCGGATGCTTATCAACCAATTTTTAAAATATCCCAAGGACTCGGCGGGAAGTCTTATGACCATCGAGTACGTAGGCTTAAAAAAAGGAATGACGGTCGAACAGGCCCTTGACTATATCCGCAAGATAGGCTTGGAAAGTGAAACCATTTACACCTGCTATGTTACCGACAAAAACCGTATTCTCGAAGGCTTTATTTCTTTAAAAGATTTGGTGCTTGCCGATGGAGATAAAAAGATTGAACAAATTTTTAATAAAGAATATATATGCGTGAACACCCATGATGATCAGGAAAAGGTTGCCTTCACTTTTAAGAAGTACGGCTTTTTGGCTCTCCCCGTTGTCGATAACGAAAATCGGCTCATCGGTATTATTACCGTCGACGACATAATGGATGTTATGGAGCAGGAAGCTACCGAAGACTTTCAGAGGATGGCCGGTATGCAGCCCAACGAAGAAACCTACCTTGAAACGGGAATCTTTAAACTTGCAAAGCACCGAATAGGCTGGCTTCTTTTGCTCATGGTATCCGAAACCTTTACAGGAACCATAATCGAACGCTACACTCACTTGCTCGCTTCTATGACTATTTTGACGGCTTTTATTCCTATGTTGATGGATACTGGCGGTAATTCGGGGAATCAGTCATCGACCTTGATTATCCGAGGTTTGGCTACCGGAGAAATAGACTTAAGGGATTGGAGAAAAGTTTTTTTTAAGGAGCTGGGTATTGCAGTTTTGGTGGGCTTTACCTTAGGCCTTTTCAGCTTTTTAAAATCTGTATTCCTAGGCGGAAAGAATCCTATGATAGCCCTTACCGTAGGAGCGACCCTTGTTGCAACCGTTACTATTGCAAAGATTACGGGCGGCCTTTTGCCGATTATTGCAAAAAAATTAAAACTCGACCCTGCAATTATGGCAGGCCCCCTGATTACAACCATTGTAGATACGGTAAGTTTGATTATCTATTTTAAGATAGCCGCAATTTTGTGTGCAGGAATGTTTTAAGCCTATGAGTTTTTTAAGGAAGCTGCGGTATAAAAAACTTTCGCAAAATGCAAGGGTCGAAGATTTGATAAAGGAAACCTTCCGCAAAACAATTCATCTTTGTGCTGCCCTTGTTCCTCTCTTTGCAAGATATTTTTTCTATCCCACAGTTATAGCCTTGTCCGCCATAACCTTTTTTTATGTTATCTTTGAAATTTTAAGATTAAAGGGTTATCAGATTTTTATGATTTCAAGCATCACCGGCTTTGCTGCACGGGAACGGGATAAGGGGAAATTTGTGCTGGGGCCTGTAACTCTTTCTATAGGTGTTATAAGTAGTCTTCTTATCTTTCCGTTTAAAGAGGCGAGTATAGGAATTATGGCTTTGGCCCTAGGCGACGGCCTTGCAAGTCTTGTCGGAAAATTTTGGGGAAGACAGCATCTGAATATTTCCAAGGATAAAACAATAGCAGGAAGTATAGCCTGTTTTACGGCGGTTTTTATTTCTACCATTGCAATAAGCAGGAGTTTTGTAAAAAGTCTTTGTATTGCAGCCATTGCAACGGGAACGGAAGCTCTTCCCTTAAAAGACTTTGACAATATACTGATACCGTTTATCTGTGCAGGGGCGGCCTTAATATTGGGTGTCTAAGGTAGAGGCTATATAAATATTAGCCTAAGGCTATTTTTAAGATTTCTTCAGGGCTTGAAATTATTGCATCGGCTCCGGCTTGTTCCAATTCGGGACGCTTTCTAAAACCCCATAAAACGCCGATTGTAAAAAGTCCTGCATTTTTTCCGGTTTGAACATCCGTTGCCGTGTCTCCTATATAAAGGCAATCTTTTTTTTCGAGCTTGAGAATTTTTAAAATTTCGTAGACACCTGCCGGATCAGGTTTTAGAGCGACAGAATCCCGGGCTCCTAAGATACATGAAAAAGTGTTTTCGCCGAAGATTGTTTTAACAACCTTTTCTGTTGTGGAGTGGGGTTTGTTTGAAAGCACATTTACGGAAATCCCGTTTTTTATTAAATCCGCTAAAAGTTCTTTAATTCCTTTATAAGCTTCGCATAGATAAACGGGGTCGGCATCATAGGCTGCATTATATTCTGTAAGAATTTTTTCTTCTAAGGCCTTATCGTTTTTTCCTGAGCGTTCAAGAACTCTTTGCACAAGTTTTCTTGCTCCGTTGCCTGTTAATATTTTAAATTCTTCCGCATCTACAGGAGGTATGCCGTATTTAGCCGTTTCAGAATTTAAAAAATGCGCTATCGAATAAAGAGAATTGGTTAAGGTTCCGTCCAAATCAAAAATGCATGCTTTTTTCATAGGACTCACATTCTAACAAAAATCAAAAATCTATTCAAGCTAAAGTTAAAAGTCCACTTCCATAGACTCTGCTTTTTGTGTATGATAAGCTCATGGGTAAAAAATTTGAAAAAGAATTGCCGGTTTGCGGCTTTGAAAGCTGTCTTGCCTTGGCAAAATATCATCCCGAAAAAATCTCCCGTTTGTTTTTTTCGGAAAAAAGAGCAAAGCAGTTCGGCGAGGTTTGTAAGTATTTGGCTTCCAATAAAAGGTTATATAGAATAGTTTCCGAGGATGAATTGGAAAAGCTCTCGGAATCGGTTCATCATCAGGGTGTAACGGCGATGATTTTTGAGCCTGAAATTCCTGTTTTAGAGCATGAAGAAATAAACCTGTGGGCTCAAAATAAGGAGCATGTTTTAATGCTCGATGAAATAGGAAATGCGAACAACTTGGGAGCAATAATAAGAAGCGCCGCTTTTTTCGGTATAGAAAATATAGTTTTAACAAAGGAAGATAAACAGGCCTCGATTACCACCTCGGCTTATAGGGTAGCGCAGGGCGGAATGGAATTTGTAAAAATATTTAAGGTTTCATCGACGGCTTGGTTTTTGCGCCAGTGCCGAGGACGGCTTACCTGTATAGGCACGGACTTAAGAGCTCACCACGAAATAGCCGACCTTGGAAGATTGATTGAAAAAGATGAGGCTTGCGTGATTGTTTTAGGAAATGAAGAGAGGGGAATCAGCGAGGAGGCTAAAAAGCTTTGTGCTCACCTTATAAAAATAAAGGGAAGCGGCAATGTGGAAAGCTTAAATGTCGCTCAAGCCGCAACCCTTTTTTGCCATAGTCTTAGTGCAACAAACCCTCGATCTTTTTAATTACATATTCTTTTAAGGGGAGACCCGCAATCTTAATATCTTTCGGGTCTTCATAATTCGGAATAAGCTTAAAAAAGTTAATATAAATTTTATTACCCTTTATGTAGAATTCTTCTGCATGGGCAGGAATAAAGATGAGCTCGATCTCATCGAATTTTGTTGAGGCTTTGTACTTTTCCGTAAGCTCTGCAAGGTTTAGCGTTTTAATCGGAGCCATCATATTGTGCATGGTCTGTAAGTCTTCCAAAATCCACATATTGTTATTCCAAAAGCGGCTCTCGCTTAAGGTGCGGTTGTTCAGTTTTTCCCTATTGGAAATTGCAGACATAACCCTGCGGACGGAATCCTTAGAAAAGTCTTCATTGTAAACGACTTCCATCTGAGGTTTTTCGGCAATACTCATAAAGTAATCGTCTCCCATCTTATCCTTTGAGGCTACGCTTTCCCAAAAGAAAATCATCATTTCCAAAACATCAAAATCAATCTTTATATTTTTCATAAAGAAACCTCCATATTTTTTAACCGCTTAGAGTTTACACCCATTACCGTTTTTTTTCAATGAGTAACAGTTAAAATAGGGCACAAAAATTATGGTCTATAAATTTTTGACTTCTTCCTTAGAAAGCCCTGTGATTATAAAAATATCTTCAAGTGGGTAATTCATGTTTTTCATGATTTTTGCCGTTTCAATGGCTTTTTGATGTGAGCCTTCGGCCAAGCCTTCTCTTCTTGCTTCACTGCGTTCATCTTCCACATACATCCTGTATTTTTCGTCAGAGAGTTCTATTGCCATTCGCCTCTCTTCATCTGTTACCCTAAAGAGCGTTGCTTCTGCCATTTTTATACCCTCCTCTAATTTACACAATTCTTCCAACATTC
>CAJPPE010000188.1 GCA_905372345.1 uncultured Treponema sp.
TGTACATATTTTTTCCGTCTTCGGAAAATTTATAGCCGTCATATCTTTGCTTTAATTTTGTAAGAGTTTCCTCATAAGTCAAGCTATTATTTTCTGCGAGGGCTGCAATCTCAGGTTGAAAATCGGCTTCAAGCTCTTCTTGCGAGATACCGCAGATAGCCGAATAATCCGACAATAGGCTTAAATCCCGTAAGTTATTTAAATCGCTGAAGATACTCACCTTACTGAATTTTGTAACTCCGGTCAAAAAGGCGAAGCGGAGGTACTGGTCTGTACTTTTTATAACGCCGAAAAAGCCTTTGAGGATTGTGCGGTAAGTTTCGTTTAAGGCTTCATCTTTCCACATAGTTTGAAGGAGAGGCTTGTCGTACTCGTCGATAAGAACGACAGCCTGCTTACCGGTTTTTTCGTAGGCAGCCTTTATTAAATTTTGAAAACGGTCAGGCAGGTCAAGACCTATACTTC
The DNA here is from genome assembly GCA_905372345.1 of uncultured Treponema sp. GTDB lineage: Bacteria > Spirochaetota > Spirochaetia > Treponematales > Treponemataceae > Treponema_B. The sequence goes on from CAJPPE010000188.1 coordinate 466, forward strand.
CGTATATTTTTTCATATTCGCACAAAAAAGAAGTCAGTCTATTTAAAAGACCTTCCTTCGTATCATAAATACCCGTATTAAAATCCAAATAGAGTACCGGATATTCCTGCCAGATTTCACGTTTTCCTTTTTCGGCTTCTTCAAGTTTTTCAATAGCCAAGCCTTTAAAAAGCTCTTTTTGACCGAGGAAGTAGGCTTTTAGAGTGGAAAGCAAAAGGCTTTTCCCGAAGCGCCGCGGCCGGCTTAAAAAGTGAACCTTACTGCTATCAACCAATTGCCATATAAATTCCGTTTTATCAATATAGATAAAACCTTTTGAACGTAAATCTTCAAAACTTTGGACGCCTATGGGCATTTTTCTAATTGTACTCATAAGAATAGTATAGCAGAAAAAAAAGAAATTGGCAACATAAATTATTGAGATAAAACATTAAAACCCTTGACCGATTTTCAATCCTATGTTAGAATTGTCTTACATGCTTAGATATTAACTTTAGAGAGGAAATTATGGGAAAAAGCGATTCAAAATTAAACCTTTTTAACAATATCTTCTATTACTTAGGAGTTTGGTTAAAAACATTTCCGGCAGGCATTTTCTTTATGCTTATTTCGGTGCCTATCCGTATTTTTATGATTTATCAAACCATTCTTATCCCGAAAACCATTATATTGGGTATTGAAACCGGAGCGGAGGCTAAGCCGATTTTACTTTCCATATTGACGGCAGGGCTTTTGATAACAGCCTGTAAAATTATCATACAGGTACTTGAAACAAAGCTGATGGCTCTCGGTTCCCGCCCTTTATTCCATATTTACTCGGTACCTGTAAATAAAAAAATGTTTGAGCTTAACTATCAAACCCTTATTTCTCCTGAGGTGCAAACAAAAATAACCAAGGTAAAAAACATAGTCATGACGGGAAGCTCAGGCGGCCCCTTTCATTTTTTCGGGCTCAATTTATCCTTTCTTTTAACCGCAATTGCAGGAGCTTTTTTCTTCAGTTCGGGTATTATAAGCATCGACTTAATTCTTCTATTTATTGTCTTGGTTTCAGGAACCGTAAATTTACTGTACGGAATCTATACGGGAAAATACACACAAAAAAACATGGAAGACCGCGGCGATGACGAAAAAAAAGAGAGCTACATTCTTACAACTGCGGAAGACAGACGCTTTGCAAAAGACATCCGCCTTTATAAGATGAAAGATTGGCTGATCGAAAACTTTGAACACTATCACAAAAGAGTAAAGAAATTCTTAAGGGCAGAATCTAATGTACAAGCAGGAGGAAAAATTCTAAATGCCTTAATGATTTTTATAAGAGATGTTTTTGCCTATATTTACTTAATTTATCAATTAAATGCCGGAACCATTGCCGTTTCTCAATTTGTTTTTCTTATCGGATTGGTTATGGAATTCTCAAAATGGATGGACGCTATTGTTCTTCAGATAAGTAACCTAATTATATTTAACAGCGAATTAAGTCAAATAAGATTTTTTTTGAACACTCCCGATGAAAAAACAGGCGGAGAGCTTACAGTAAATGATACGAGCGAAAAACCTTCAATCGAATTTAAAAATCTTTCCTTTAGATATTCGGAAAACGCAGCATGGATTTTTAAAGACTTTAATTTAAAAATTGATGCAGGAGAAAAGTTAGCTCTTGTCGGTATCAACGGAGCGGGAAAAACAACGCTTATGCACCTTTTAATGGGACTTTTAGAACCCACCGAGGGCTCCGTTTTAATTGACGGAAAAAACAGCACGGACTTTAAAAAGACGGAATACTATAATTTATTTTCTCCGGTATTTCAGGATATAAATATTTTTCCGGAAACTTTTGCAGCCAATATTGCCGGAACGGAAAATATAAATGAAGAAAAATTAAAAGATGCAATTACTTCGAGCGGTTTAAATGAAATGGTTTCAAGTCTACCAAACGGCAGCCAAACTATTTTAGTAAAGGAAAGCAATGATGAAGCAATCGATTTATCGGGAGGACAAAATCAAAGGATGCTGCTTGCCAGAGCTCTTTATAAAAATGCAAAAATAAATATTCTGGATGAGCCGACGGCTGCCCTTGACCCGATTGCGGAAAGTAAAATATATGAAGAGTATGATGCAATGAGCAAAGAAAAGACTTCTATTTTTATTTCGCACAGACTCGCATCTACAAAATTTTGTGACAGGATTATTTTACTGGAACACGGAAAAATAATAGAAGAAGGCACTCATAATGAACTTATGAATCAAAATAAAACATACAGAAACATGTATGATGTTCAAAGTAAGTATTATAGGCAAGTCTAAAAACTTTGTTAGATTTTTAGACTTGCCTGACGAGTTTTTAATAAGTCTTTAACTTATTAAAAACATCGCAAATAAATTTAAGGAAGCCCTCTAAAAACTGAAGTTTTTAGAGGCCATAACAAGGAGATGAAAATGAAGAGGCTTAAAAGATTTTTTAGAATGTTTTTTTATTTTGAAAAAATAGAGAAGGGCTCAATGTGGAGCAGCATCTTTTTTAATATAATAGAGGCCCTGCGGCCTTTTTGCCTCCTCTATTTATCCAAGATAATTATTGAAACAGTAACATCACAAAGATTACCGAGTGAAGTTTTAAGATTGACCATTATTCTTTTAGCGGCATTTATGGTTTTATCGATAATTTCAGGAATATTGGAAAAACGCTTTATGTACCATTATAAATGTTTTTCTAAAAAGCATACTATGGAAAAAGCTCTTAAAGTTTTAAGATTAAATTTTGAACTTACCGAACAAAACGAATTTCAAAACGATTTAAATTCAATCAAGCAATTTGAACGCTTTATAGTTTTTTCTCATGGTGATTTTATAAAAAACACAGGCACCTGTATAGCCGGATTTATAGGAGCAGGCATCGCCCTATATTTTTTTATAGGTCTTTTTACTCCCCAAGGCTTTATGGGGCTTTCAGGAGCATTTATAAATTCAGCCTTTTTAATTCTTTTGATAGCCTTTAATATAATTTCTTTTTATTTGTCAAAATATATTTATAAAAAATTCGGAGAACATATTTCGGGAGAAGTCAAAAAAAGTTCCCGTTATATAAAATCTTATATGAATTTAATTTATGATTATAGGACGGGAAAAGACATTAGATTATATGACAAGGCCTTAGCCGAAAAGTACACAGGCACCTATCTTGCAATGCAAAAAAGCACTCATGATTTTATGGCAAAGTTTTTTTCCCGTACTGTCGGGGCAGCCAAACTCCTCGAAGGCTCTCTTTTAGTTTTAGTTTTTTTATTTGTAGGTTTAAAAGCCGTTTACGGATCCATTGCCTTGAGCGAAGTATTTTTTTTCATAGGAGCTATAAATGTTTTTTCTACTCAAATAAATTCAACATTGGACGGATTAACAATCCTAGTTCCTTCGGATAAGTCCCGAGAAAAATTATTAAACTTTCTCGATATAGACGAAAAAAAATACTCAGGAAAACTTTCCATAAAAAAAGACGACCCCATTGTGTTTGAATTAAAAAATATAAGTTTTAAATATCCAGATCGGGATAAATATGCCCTTAAAAATATAAACCTAAAAATAGATTCAAGTCAAAAACTTGCAATGGTCGGTAAAAACGGATCGGGAAAAACCACTCTTATAAAATTGCTTGTAAGGCTCTACGAGCCGACTGAAGGAGAAATACTTTTAAACGGAGTAAACATAAAAGAATATGATTAT
>CAJPPE010000189.1 GCA_905372345.1 uncultured Treponema sp.
AACTCCTCCCATGACCTTATATGAATATTATATAATTTATCCTGACGGAGAAAAACAAGAAATCGGGGGACCCGTATCTGTAGGAACCTTTTTAGACATAAATGGAAACGAATTGCCTCAAAGACTACCTACAAATAAGATGATAGTTTATCAGGTACAAAGTAAACGCACTATCGAAAACCGTGGGATAGTCCAAATTATTTATGTTGTAGAGCAGCTTGATGCCGAAGAACTTTTAGACTATGTTTAAAAACCGAAAACCACTTACATCATAATGATAAATACCTATAACGAAAGCGATTTGCATAAAACTCTAAAAGAGCACTTTTGCCCGAAAAACGGAAAAACGGAACAGCCTCTTTTAGGAAGCATCTGCGATATTCTTTGCGATACGGGAAGTGTAATTGAAATACAAACCTCAAATCTAAGTGCCCTAAGAGTAAAGCTAGAAAAATTTTTACCTTCTCACAAGGTTTTAATAATCTACCCTATAGCTGTCGATGCCTATATACATGTCATAAATCAAGACGGTTCAACAAAACATAGGAGAAAGAGCCCTAAACACGGCTCCTTTTTTCAAATTTTTAGAGAGCTTTCCGGCCTTTATCATCTGATAGATAATAAAAACTTAAGTTTTAAACTTGTATATATGAGCTGCGAGGTGATAAAAACCGATACAGTGCCCAAAAAAAGAAGATCTTTCCGCCCCGGAATAATAAATAAAAAACTCATCGAAATACACAGCACTGAAGACTATAAAAACATGAAAACGATATGCAAAAAGGTCTTAGACCTTCTTCCCGCAGAATTCACAAATCAAGACATAAAAAATATCGGAGCAAAAAGCTACGCTTCTTATACAAGCTGGTTTTTAAGCAAGGCAGGACTGATAAGCTCTGAAAGCAAAAGAGGAAGGTTTAACCTTTACAAAAAGATTTAGATTAAAACTTTTTTACCGACTTACAGACTTGAGTAAAAAAGAAAAAAGGTTAAAAACTCCAATGGGTGTTTTTAACCTTTTTTTAGAATACTTGAATTTTATAGATAAAATAAGCTTGTCATAAAAGCTATTTTACCAGTTATCATACATATCGTCCTTATCACGCATATCAACTTCGTACAAGTCGCTTACAACGCGAAGATCGTCAAAGTAGATGTAGTAATGACCATAGGCTTCTTCAGGATCACATTCAATTCGGAAACCTACAATCTTAAGACCCATGCTTGTACCGTAGTGATAATCCTTTTGGATAATACCTGTTTTTCCGGCAGAATTCTGCGGGGGAATAGCAACGGTCATAAGTTTCCAACCGGAATGGTTTAATTTTCCGACATAAAGCTCAAATCTTTTGCCCCAAAAATCCTCTACAAGAAGTTTCATTACATGGGGATAACTTCGGCCCACAACCCAAACACTTGCAGTTTTGGCAATGCCTTCTACAGGCAGAGCCTTTGTTGCGTGAACTTCAAACGAATTATATCCGCGTCGATAAAAAGAAACCTTAACACCTAAAACCTGTTCATCAGGAAGCCCAAGACCTTCTTCTGCAGGAATAGGTTTCTTATTCAAGGGATTACCGTTAAAAAGTCTTGCACGGACTACACCTTCATCGGCAGACATTTTTGCATACCAAGTACCTTCAGTCTCAAACTTATCAACGGAAACTTCTTTAATTCTCTGTTCTGCCGTATCAACTCCGACTTTGCTCGGATCGGCAGCATCTATTGTAGAAAAATCACTATTGTTTTGCTGTGCAAAAGAAAAAGCAACAAAACCTACTAAAAACAAAATTATAGATATACTCTTTTTCATTATCTAACCTCCACGCTGAACCTATTCGGTTTTTCCGCCATCATCAAAAGATAGATCAGCCAATTCATAGCCGTCATAAGAATCGACGTAGACATCCGTCAGAGCTTTAAATTCATCAAAAAATATCTTAAATGAATCAACTCTTTCAAAAGGAGCAGTTCTGATTCTAAAAGCTACAAAAGTCATCTTATTTTTATTTCCAATATATCTGGATGCTTGAGGAATATTTGTAGGAACAGTTACATGCATGTTTTTCCAGCCTTTAAAGTTAACATAACCTAAAGGTAATGCATGAGTTCTTCCTTCACAGTCCCTGACAAGGATTTCGATATAATAGTAATATCCGGCACCCCAAACCCACATATCCAATCGGTGAATATTTCCTTTAAAAGCAGGTTCAAAGGGTTTACCGTCTTTAGTGGGAACAATATCAACCCAGTTATCGCCTTTTCGGTTAAATTTAAACTCTATACCGAGAAATTTAGCATTTTCATCATTATCATTCATTACCTTTACTGCATGAGGCATTCCGTTAAGATATTGAATCTTAGGATAGCCTTCAGTAATAAATTTACTTCCGACAGGCTGATAAGACCATCCCTGACCATCAGGATTGTCAAATGTATCGACCATATAAGTTTGATAATTAATCGAACCTTCCTGTGCCGTTAAAGGTACAAATGCGAACAGCAACATTAAAGCAATGCCCGCAAAAACTAAACCGCCATGTTTCATGTATAACTCCTTTTGTTTCGTTTCAAACTATGTGTCTCTATTATATTGTAAAAAACATTATTTGTCAAACCTAAAACGACATTTTTTACAAAATAAGTGCACGTAGTGAGTATCGGCAAATTCAATACGTTTCTACAGGGGGTTTTAAATATAAAATCCCTGTTGTCGACATTATACCAAATTTCTGTTATAATATCAATTACCTTATGACAGAATTAAGTAATTTTTCAAAGCCTATTCGAGATTCATTATGGAAACATGTATGGATGAACGATGAATTGTATGCTCTAACAAAGACAGCTCCGTTTATGCGTTTATATAATATAAAGCAGTTGGGACCGACGGAGCTTGTTTATCCCGGGGCAAGCCATACAAGAGCCGGCCACAGCATAGGAGTCTATAATATAGCCCTAAAAATGCTCAATATTTTGTTAAAAAAAGGGGCGGATTCTTGGGTTTCAAAAGAAGGAGCTATGTCCTTTTTAACGGCAGCCCTCCTCCATGACCTTGGACACTTTCCTTTTACTCACTCCCTTAAGGAATTAAAGCTAAAAGAGCATGAGGAATTGACGGGAGAGCTTATTTTAAAAGAGCCTCTGCGTTCTGCAGCAGCAAAAATAGGAGCCGACCCTGAACAGACAGCCGCCATTATCACGGGAAAAGGTAAAAAAGATGCCGAAACCGTTTTTTTACAAAAACTATTATCGGGAGTCCTTGATCCCGATAAATTGGATTACCTTAATAGGGATGCTTTTTATTGCGGTGTCCCTTACGGCATTCAAGATACCGATTTTATCCTTTCACAGCTTCTTCCCGACAAAAAAAACGGAATAAAGATAGAATCTAAGGCAATCTTAAGCGTTGAAAGCATTTTATTTTCAAAATATCTTATGTATAAATCGGTTTACTGGCACAAAGATGTGCGGATAGCAACGGCTATGATGAAAAAAGCCATATTTACAGGACTGGAAAGGGCAGAATTCTCTCCTCAAGACCTATACCATCAAGATGATGAGGGTATTTTCAGCCTTTTGGAAAAAAACAATTATCCCGAAAAAAAATTAGCAGAAGACTTAAGGCTGGGTAAAATATATCACATAATAGCCGAAGAACCATTTCAAAGTGAAAATCCGAAACATTTGGACTTAGAAGATTTATATAAACGCCGAACAGCAGAAGAAACCTTAGCTGAATATTTTTCAGCCAAAACAGGAAGCAAAATAGGCAGTGAAAACATCATTATAGACATACCTGAGCGTATTTCTTTTGAATCGGACCTTTTTATCGAAGATGAAAATAAGGTATTCAGTGAAAGCTCCACTGTTTTTTCAAAAGAATTTATAAAAACTCTTGTTCCGTCTTTAAGAAAAATAAGAATAGCCGTTTCGGATAAAATTTATAAAAAAGTCATAAATCTTAATCAAACAACCTTGCCGATTTTTTAAATATAGGGTAAAATAGATTGACTGTTTTGACAAAGCGATGAGCTAATTGACCTAAGGAGAGTATTTATGATCATTCATAACGTTATGGAAGACTTGGTATATGATGAAGTCAACAAATTATTTGACGAAGCTGAAGAAAAAAAAGAAAGCTGGCTTACATGCAGCTGTATGCAATGCAGAGTTGACA
>CAJPPE010000190.1 GCA_905372345.1 uncultured Treponema sp.
AAATACCGGAGAACCTATAAGCGAGATTACAACCCCTACGGGTATTTCACCTAGGCTGGAAACGGAGCGTGCAAGTACATCTGCCCATATAAGAATTATGGCTCCTATCAGTACGGATGACGGAATTATATTTTTATGATTTGTTCCCCAAAATATTCTTGAAATGTGCGGGATTATTAAGCCTATAAAGCCGATTATGCCTGCGTTGTATACTAAAAAACCTACAATGGCGGAACATATCAAAAGATAGACTTGGCGGTAAATATGCAAGTCCTTTCCTAATGTAATTGATACGCTGTCGCCGAGGAGCATCAGGTTAAGGGTGCGGTATTGCGTCATAAAAAAGAAGATTCCTAAAAATATAACTCCGGCAAGGAGTCCGAGGTTTTCCCATTTTGCTCCGCCGAAGCCTCCCATAAGCCAAAAGGTAATGCTTCTTATAGCTTCCCTGTTTTTTGTAGTAAAGACTATAAACGAAGAAAAGGCTGAAAAAATCGTGCTTATGGCAATACCTGCCATCAGTAATTTTGCGGAATTGGCTCTGCCTTTTATGTTGGCGGCATTTATTACGATTAAGGCTGTTCCAAAGGCGGAAAAGCATGCACACAAGCCTACATAATTAGGCCCCAGTTTTGCACCCACGCCCAAAGCGATTGCAAGGGTTGCCCCGAGAGAAGCTCCCGACGAAATGCCCAATATATAAGGGTCTGCCAATGAGTTTTGTACTATTGCCTGCATGACAACTCCGGTTACGGCTAAGCCCATTCCGGTAAGACAGGCTAAAAGTATCCTAGGCATGCGGACAATCCAAACTATGTCGATAGCCGACTTTTTAATTCCTTCAAGGCTTCCGGCACCTAAGATTTTAAATTGAGCGATTTTTAAGATTTCGGCGGGAGCTATGCGTACGGCTCCGAATCCTACCGATAGAACTATGGAAATTAAAAGTCCCGCCAAAAGAAAAAGAAGTGCTGAAGATAGAAAAACTATTTTCAGCACCTTGTTTTTATTGTTTTGCATATTATAGGTCAGGATATAAACCTGAGATAATTGTCTTTATTCCGTCATAGGTTCTTATGCCGCTGGCATAAACTTCACTTAAATTAATCGGAAAAACTTTTTTGTTTTGAAGTGCTGCTATGCTTTGTAAAGCATTATCTTTTGTGAGCATTTCTATAGATTGGTCTTTTTCAATATAGTCGCCGAAGTAAACCGTAAAGATAACATCGGGATTAAGCTCGATTAGTTCTTCCTTGCCTATTCCTTTTTTATCCTTACCTACAAGATCGGCACCGACCTGCATTGCAATTTGCCCGCCGATAGTTCTTTCCCCATAAACACGGTACTGGCCTTCTTTTTCTACTTCAATTATTATGGCCTTTACCTTTGTTTTGCCTTCGACGTGTTTTTTTGCTGCGGCAATTTCAGTTTTCATCTTATCGACAATTTCTTGAGCTTTGTCTTCTACATTGAAAACTTTACCTATATTGAGAATGTCCTGATATTCGTTTTCGAGAGCATCTTCTTTTTTTAAGCCTGAGTTTTGCCAAATGTAGGTTTTTGTACCTCTGTCATGCCAGAATTTTACATCTCCATAACGCTTTTCACCGAATAATGATGTCCATGCAAAAATAAAATCCGGTTCCATGTCGATAATTTCTTCTTTTTCAGGACGCTTGTCGCGGTAATCCACTTTGCTGAAAGCTTCTTTAAATTCGTCTTTAACCGGATCATCAAGCCCGACTGCAAGAATAAGCTTATCGGAAAGACCGAGGGCGAGCATTGTTTCGATAGGGCTTTGGTAAAAGGCGGCAACCTTTTCCGGGGCTTTTTCAAATGTAAGGTCTACAGGTTCTCCCGCATAATTATATGTAGTAATTGTTACAGGATAATGGTCTCCTTCCATTTTGGACATTGCTTTGCCCGAATTTTGTGATTGATCTTCCTTAGGACTGCATCCTAAAAAAACCGAAACTGCCAATAATAGCAGCATTGAGCGAAAAAAAATCTTTTTCATACTTCCCCCAAAAATAGTGTGTTTATTTTACGGCTTTAAGCCGAATTTCGACGTTTGTATGATTTGAAAATTGTGAGGTAATTCTAAAACTTTTGTAAATTAATGTCAAGGCAGTGTTTTTTTGTGTCAATACACCATAGAAATATCCCCTTATAAAAATCTTAAAAATATGCTATAATTGACTGATGGGTAATTCCCGATTACAAATTAAATTCAGGGGGTAGGAAGTGACGGATATACGGAAAATGCCGATAGGTATTCAAAGTTTTGAAGATTTAAGACTAAAAGATTTTTTGTATGTAGATAAGACCTCATATATTGCGGAACTTGCCTCTGCGAATAAGGTGTTTTTTTTAAGCAGGCCCCGCCGCTTCGGTAAAAGTCTTTTTCTTTCTACTTTAAAGGCTTACTTTTTAGGCCAAAAAGAATTGTTTAAAGGCTTGGCTATTGAAGCTTTTGAAGAAGGTGAAAAAAGCAGGCGTGAGATATGGCAAAAATATCCGGTTTTTCACTTGGATCTTAATGCTTCACAATACGAAACAAGAGAAGATTTGGAAGCTCTTTTAAACAATAGGCTTTGTATTTGGGAGGAAACTTACGGAAGCCGCCCCTCCGAAACTACCTTTCCTGAGAGGTTTATGGGAATTATAAGCAGGGCTCATGAAAAAACCGGAAAACAGGCCGTCATCCTGATAGACGAGTACGATAAACCTCTTCTTCAAACCATGTGGGACAATGAGGCGGTAAATGAAGCATACCGTTCTATTTTAAAAGGTTTTTATGGGATTATAAAATCCTGCGATGAACATATCCGTTTTGCCTTTTTAACGGGTGTTACTAAATTCAGCAAGGTCAGCATCTTCAGCGATTTAAACAATTTGAGGGACATCAGTATGCTGCCTGAATACGATGCAGTCTGCGGCATTACCCAAAAAGAAATGGAAGAAGTTTTTAAGCCTGAAATCATTGAACTTGGAAAGGCTCAAAATTTGACCGAAGCGGAAACCCTCGCAAAGCTAAAACAAAAATATGACGGCTATCATTTTTCCGAAAGCTCTGTAAATGTGTACAATCCGTTCAGTCTTTTAAATGTCTTTGCAGGAAAGGTATTCCGCAGCTTTTGGTTTTCGACCGGAACCCCGACCTTTTTGGTCAAGGCCTTGCAGAAGCAGGATGTCTTTATCCGAGATATTTTAGAAGATGCCGAAATGAGTGAAAACGCCTTACAGGATTACCGTCCCGATATGAATAATCCGATTCCTATTCTGTTCCAGTCGGGCTATCTCACATTAAAAGATTATGATGAAAGAATGGGCTTGTACAAACTGGGTTTTCCCAATGACGAGGTAAAGTACGGCTTTTTAGATAATCTTGTTCCGGCTTACACTTCAATTGCAAAAGATGCAAGCGGTTTATTTATAGGGAATTTTGTAAGAGCCATCGAGAAGGGCGATACCGAATCTTTTATGAAAAGAATGTACACTGCCTGTGCCGGTCTTCCTTACAGCTTGGCTTCAAAAGAAAATGTCCAGATGAGAGAAAGGGATTATCAAATAGCCTTTTACATCATCTTTAGCTTGATGGGACAGTTTGTTCAAACCGAGGTGGTAAGCTCAAAAGGCAGGGCTGACTGTGTAGTTCACACCGATGATACGGTCTATATTTTCGAATTCAAGCTGATGGGTTCCGGCACACCTAAAGAAGCTATTCAACAGATAAAAGAAAAAGGCTATGCCGAACCCTACAAGACGAGCGGAAAAAAGATAGTCCTAATAGGTGCGGTTTTTGCCGACGGTATAGATGAGGAAACTGCCGGCACTTGGGAGTTTTGATAAATAAAACAAATTTTCCTATTGACATTTTTTATTCTTTATGGTATAAAGTACGCTCATATTGAAATTATGATTTAGGGCCTAAAAAGGCTTTAAATCGGTATTCTTTAGAAGTTTTGCATTGCCGTAAAGCCTTTTTGGCAGGCGGATGCCGTCCTTATTTAAGCAAATGAGGAAAGAAATCTTTAAAACTTCGCAGGATGCCAAACCAGTCATCGGAGTTACGGTTTACAGGTGATCAGGTGGGTCCAAATGCTGTCCGAAAACCTATGGGCGGTGGATAAAAAGCG
>CAJPPE010000191.1 GCA_905372345.1 uncultured Treponema sp.
TCATATTACGGTATATTTTTCAATATAGTTTTCAGGTTATTTTTTTAGAAGAGAATCTATGTATTCGATAGTTTGATGAGCTGTGGTCTCCCAATTATATTGTTTTACCCATTCAAAACCATTATCTATTATTTCTTTTCTTTTTGCAGCATTTTCATCGCAATCTATTAAAGAAGAAATAGCTTCTGCAATCTCCTCCGGTTTTTTTGAGTTAAAAAACAGAGCCGAATCCCCGGCAATTTCGGGCAGAGCACCGGCCCTTGCACAAGCAACAGGAACACCGCAGGCCATGGCTTCAATAACCGGTAAGCCTACTCCTTCTATCATCGAAGGAAAGACGCAAAGGTCTGCCGATGAATAAAGTTGAGGAAGACTTTCATGAGGAAAATAACCTGTAAGCAAAATATCCGAAGAAAAGCCCGATTGTATTACCGCATTATGAACTGCCTCGGAATTATTTCCGTCAGAGCCTGCAATAACGAGACGATGAGGTGCCCCCGTTTCTTTTTTAAACAATGCAAAAGCCTTTATTAATTCTACATGGCATTTTTGTTCATGAGTTATGCGGGAGGCATAAATTATATAAGGTCTTTGAATTGCAAATGGTTGTATTAAAACCCTGTCTTCATCATTTGTGATGGGTTTAAAAAGAGAGCCGTCAATACCGTTATATATTACCTTTACATCTGAAGCATTAACACCGAACTGTGATAAATCGTTTTGAATGTATTTTGTAGGACTTATAAGGCCTGATGCGTTTTTGAGAGTTCTCTTTAAGCCCAGCTTTGCAATGGTTCCTAAATCTGCAGATAAAAGACTTTGAATAACCAAAATAGAAGGTACGGTAAAAATCGGAGGTAAAAGCTCTACACCTGCAGGATAAATTACGGCATCATAGCTTTGCTTTTTTATAAAAGAGTTTAAGTTTTTAAAATGCCATATTTTTTCCGAAAGTGTTGTATCGGAAATATCTATCCCTGTAAAAGAAACATAATCTATATCGGACGTATAAGTATACTTATCAAGTTCGGGACCGAAAAGCTCGAATTCGTAATCATTTTTAGGCAAATTTTTTACAAGAGACAGTATATAAGAGCCTATGCCTGAGCGGCCGTGATCACATCCGAATGCATCAACTCCAATTTTCAAAACAAATTCCTCCGAACCGGAAATATTATATCATAAATGATAATTTTATTCTACAAGTACCTTTTTATTGGCCCGCGGCTTTTTTTAATAAAAGACCTTGTCCGGCTTTATTATGCTCGCTTATGGTTTTTGTAAAGACATGTTTTCCCGTATCCGGATCTATCAGTCTAAAATAAAAATAATCCGTATTTGCGGGATTACAGGCAGCACTTAAAGCCGTAAATCCGGGGTTTGAAATAGGCCCTGGCGGAAGACCTTCATGGATGTAGGTATTGTAAGGACTTTGAATTTCCAAGTCTTCATAAAAAAGCCTGGTAGGATGCTTTTTATTTTTGATTTCGGTAATTATGTATTCAACGGTTGCACATGATTGAAGTCCCATATTTATTTTAAGGCGGTTAGTAAAAACGCTTGAAATTATAGGAGCTTCTTCGGGAAGCTGATACTCCCTTTCAATAATGCTGGCCAAAATCACCTTTTTATAGATTTCGTTAAAATCTTTAGGAAAATTCGGAATAGATGAAGTTTTTTCAAAAAAAGTTTTTATGATCAGTTTTACCATCATCTCAGGAGTATCCTCTTCTCCGAAAAAATAGGTATCGGGATATAAAAAGCCCTCGGCTGTTTTTGCCTTAATTCCGTTTTTCTCTAAAAATTCGGAATCGGACATTATTGCAATAAAATCTTCAGCTTTTATAAGACCTGCATTTTCAAAAACTTGAGCCGTTTTTTTTAAAGTTAAGCCCTCAGGGATTGTAAGTTTTTTAAGGGCTTGAGAGCCTTCGGTGAGTTTATGCAAAATATCATGGGTGGTCATTTCGGGCTTTATTTGATAGGTTCCGGCTTTTAAATTAAGTTTTTTAAATCTAAGATAAGCGTAAGCATAAAGCTCCGAGCGTATAAGATTTTTAGCCTTCAAATCACCGATAACCGTTTTTGCGGCAGTACCGCGAGGTATCTTAAATGTTACAATCGGCTCTGAAAATTCCAAAGGGGGATTATTGAGCGATAAAACAAAAAATGCAGCACCGGCAAGAATACCGGCTATACACAATATTATTATGACAATCTTTGATTTATTTTTCATATAAAAAATTCCTTTTTTCATTATAAGGCAGCTTGTTCAAAAAAAGCCTCTGCTTCTCCTATAGTCATCCTTCCGTAAACATAAGATTCGGCAAAATCGGATAAGGGTTCCAAAACTCTGGGAATAGAGTCGGCATTTTTTCTGAGGTAGAGAGCCAGTTGTTTTAATTCGTTATCGGAAAACAAATATGATACGGATTCGGTTTCACTCATATTAAAAATGACCTGCCTTCTTGAGCAATAAAAATTTTGATATCGGGAGCACGGGAACAATCCCTGTACCAGTCGGCTGTTTGTTTGAGCGAAAAAACTTTTTTATCATGATAGGTAGGCTCATGATGAAAAAGAGCAATACTTTTTATATTCCAACCGGCTGCAAAATCTATAGCTACGGAAAAAGTCGAGTGCCCCCACCCTTCTTTTAAAATTGAATCGGTAAGGGTGTACTGGGCATCAATTATCAGCATTTCTGCATCGGTATAAAATTCGGCATTTTGTTCATTTCTTTCAAAATCCCGAGGACGAAGCTCCGTATCTGTAGAATAAATTATTTTTTTTCCGTTTTCGATTATGGAATAGGCAGTGCATCCTCCCGGATGGCGTACTCGGTGCCAGCCTATTTTCGTGTCGCCTATCTCAACATATTTTTGATCGGGCTCAATATATTTAAACTCAAAAGAAGCACCGAAGCCGTCTTCTCCTAACATCGAAATAGGAAAATACGGGTACTTCATCTGATCTTCTAAAAATTCTTTTGCTTTTTTTCGGGTACTGTAAACAATTATCTTGTTTTTGGGGTCATAGGCAGGATTAAAAAAAGGAAGACCTTGAATATGATCCCAATGAAAATGTGAAAAAAATAAATGATAGGTCGTGTTTTTTCCGTAGTCGGGTCTTTTCATCAAATCGATTCCCAACTCCCTTATTCCCGTTCCGGCATCAAAAATCAGATGCTCACCGTCTTTAGTTTCAACCTCAACACAGGAGGTATTGGAGCCTATAGTACCGAAGAGCCATTTAGGAAGAGATGCTAAGAACCTTTCCCTTGAATCCTGACTTTCGATATCTTTTAGAGTTATCCTTTGAACTACAGCAGCAATCTTACTTTGAACTTGTGCCGGCGTAAGCGGAGCCGGAAGCGACCCTCTAACGCCCCAAAATTTTACAAGCATAAATACTCCAAAAATTCTCCCTTAATTTTAATCTATTCTCCGCTTAATACAAGGTTCAGCTTTTCTCCTTGTAAGAATCTTGTCAATTTTTTCGGCAGAATAAAATTCCCCCTTTCCCATACCCGGACAATATTGGGCATTTATATCCCACATATCCTTTGAACTTAAAACCGAATTCCAAAACGGAAAATCCGAGCATTGACGAGGTCTGGCAGTATAAGCCGTACACCCCTGATTCCAAAGTATACAGTCATAATTGGATTTTTCTTTTAAGGATAGATACTCAAAACCGTCATCCTTAGAAACCCAACGGCAATACACTTTTATAAATTCACTTTTCGGCATAGTTGCCCATTCCAGCAATCTCGAAAGATCATCTTCGGATAAAAACACAAATCCCGGATCAAATCGGCAGCAGGCCGAACACCTTGTACATGAAAAATTTAAACCGCTTTTCCAGAATTGATTATCCATAACTAATAGTATAAAACAAAAAAGGGATTGTTTCAAGCTCTTTTTTAGCAAAAGATTTAAAACAATCCCTAAAAATGGGGAGTCAAGGATTCGGACCTTGGAAGGCATAGCCAACAGATTTACAGTCTGCCCCCTTTGACCGCTCGGGAAACTCCCCATAAAAAGCCAACTTAGGGATTCGAACCCTAGACCCCGAGATTACAAATCACGTGCTCTGG
>CAJPPE010000192.1 GCA_905372345.1 uncultured Treponema sp.
ACAAGAGGCAAATCTATTTATCAAATCTATCTTGATGTTTTTGGAGCATAAAATGGGAAGAATTTTTAAATATGAAATAAGGCGAAGGCTGAATACTATTTTGATTTTAAGCGGAACTATGGCCGTACTGGCAATCGGCTCAATAATTCTATTAGGTGTTTTTAAAACTCCTCTTGGGACAATGGGAACGACGGGAAACCTTTGGCTTGGTTTAACTTTTTTTGCCCTTGCTTTTATACCACTCGTAATGTTTTTTACATGCAGCAACGGGCACATAGATGAGCTTTTGTACAAGGATACCAACTACCTTATGCTCACCATCCCTATAAGAAGCGAGGCTATACTGGGCGGTAGAATTCTCGCAGGTTTTGTAGAATATTTAATATACGCTCTTATCGCCGGCATATTTTTTATAATAATCGGAGCCCAGCAAGCCGTTTTTTATGGAACTGCCGGACAAAATCTTATATCGGTTTTGGGAGATATATTCTATCAAATATTTGCACAGAATTTTCTTCCCTTTCTTTACGGCGTTTTATTATTGGTTTCATCATTTTTACTTGTGGGAACGGCTTTTATGTTTGTTAAGGCTCTGACGCGTTCTTTTATAAGAAAAAAGATGGCCGCTCAAATTGTTGCAATCATTCTATTTATTTTAATTTTTGAGAGAATCATAGCATTAGGTACGTATTTAAGTACAAGGTGGGATCTTGTGCAATACATAGACCTAAGACTTATGTCTTCCCAATATGATGCCTTTGTAAATATCCAGCCGATGCCGGTTCATTTGGTTACAATAATTATGACCATGCTTATTTCAGCCGGATTTTTTGCAGCTACAAGTTGGTTATTTAATAAAAAGGTTGAGCTGTAATTTAACTGCGGCAAAGCACTGAGGGTGCAAAGAGGATTAAAGATACTTTTTATAAGATAGTCTTTAATCAGCCTTTGTACTCTTTGATAATGCATTGACAAAAACTGATTTTAAACTATTCTATTGACAGTTTTTTTATTTTTTGATAAAATCCACTTCGGTATGGGGCATTTACTCCGTATCTTAATGGAGGTGCAATATGATTTATTCCTTAATTACTATAAGCTGCAGATTCTGCCTCCCTCGTTTATTTTGATAACATCGGTTTTGCCGATGTTTTTTTTTGCATTTTTGTTTTTAACAGGAGTTTAAAATGGAAAACAAATTTATGGGGCGTTCATTGACGGTTATCGACGATTTATCAATCGATGAAAGAAAGTACCTTTTTGACAAGACAAAGCGCTTAAAAAAAGCCATTCAAGAAGACGATCAAAAGGTAATGGATGAATTTAGAATTAACGACAAAGACTTCGGTATCTATGAGGTTTTTTTGGAACCCAGTACCCGCACAAAAGAATCATTTAGAAATGCAGCTAAATTTCATCAAGTAAAGTTAAGTGATTTAGCCGTTGAATCTTCTTCTTTTAACAAGGGAGAAAGCTATGCCGACACCTTTAATACTCTTGCCGGATATCAAAACAGCATCTTCATTGTACGCAGCAAGGTAGAGGGGGTATGCCGCTGGCTTGAAGATGAGGCTCAAGCCTTTTATCAAAGAAATAACTTAAAAAGAAAGCCTGCCTTTATAAATGCCGGAGACGGAAAGCATGAGCATCCTACTCAGGAGCTGCTTGACGAATTTACCTTTATCGAAGATAACAACTGGTCATTCGACAAGATTCACATAGCCTTAGTAGGCGACTTGTACCACGGAAGAACTGTACATTCAAAAGCCGATGGTCTTAAAATTTTTAAGTCCGTAAAGGTTGACCTTATAGCTCCTGCTGAACTTGCGATGCCCGATTATTATAAGGTTAGAATGAAGGAAAACGGCTTTACCGTAAGGGAATTTTCCTCGATAGAGGAATATCTGGGGCAAGCCGATGTAGCGCTTATTTGGTACTTTACCCGCCCCCAGCTTGAAAGAATGGGCGAGCAGGTTTTAAAAAAGCAAGATGAGCTCCGCCGCTCCATAACTTTCCGAAAAGAATTTATCGAAAAACTTCCCGAAAATACCCGTTTTTATCATCCCCTCCCAAGACACCGGGTGCACCCGACAATTCCTACTTTTTTAGATACAACCTCTCTTAACGGCTGGGAAAGGCAGTCCATAAACGGAATGTACGTCAGAATGGTGCTTCTTTCGATGATAGCAGGTAAAATAGGCGATGACTATAATGGGCCTGAACCTAAATCTTGTGGAGGTGCCGCAGATGAAGACTATATAGTTGAAGTTTCCATAAGCAACTCCAAAGAAAGCAAGGTTGAAACCTTTTCCGAAGGTGTACGTCCCATACAAAACGGAATAGTTATTGACCATATTTGCCGAGGAGAGAAGCCCTCAGTAATCAGGCATCACATGTCCAAGATTATAAACGTTATGGGACTTGAAGAAGGTAAGGGCGGTGAGTGGGTATCCACATCTACAAAAGACAAGGGGACTTTCAAGGGTATTATTTTCCGTCCGGGAGAGTATAAATTTTCGAGGGCAGACTTAAAAAGGCTGTCTGCCGTTGCTTCGAGCTGTACCCTCAACCTAATAAAAGACGGAAAAATTCAAGCAAAATACCGTACTCACCTTCCGCCCCGAATTTACAACTTTGAAGATTTGATTTGCAAGAACGAGGCCTGCATTTCACATCCTGCACAATCGGAAGGTGTCCCTGCAATTTTCTACCGCACTATCGACAACAGATATACCTGCCAATACTGCGGAACAATCCACACCTTTAAAGAAATCTGGGGCGAAAAAAAGAACTAAAACCTATATCCGGTTCCTATCGTTTTGAAGCTTTATAGCTTCTTCGATAGGAATAGGTTTTTGGAAAGCATATCCCTGTCCGTAATCAATTCCTATATCTTTTAAAATTGAAACGATCTGCTCATTCTCCGCATATTCACCTATTGTGTAAAGACCTAAGTGATAGCACATATCTCTCATGGACTTAACCATCGAAAAATCTACATAGTCTTTATCTATAGATTTTATAAAAGTACCGTCAATTTTTACATAATCTATCGGAAGGGTTTTTAAATACGGGAAAGAAGAAAAGCCTTTTCCAAAATCGTCCAACGAAAAAGAGAAACCTTGTTTTCTTAATTCGCTGACAAATTTTGAGGTTGCTTCCAAGTTTCTTACTGCACAGCTTTCAGTTATTTCAAAGCAAAAGTTATGAGCCGGTACATTTAGTCTTTTACGGTTCTCAGCTATGAATTCTACAAGGTCATTTGAAAAAAACGAGTCTGCCGAAATATTAATTGAAAATATTACATCTTTGTCCAAGTAGCCTTTACGTGTAGCTTCTGCAAAAAAGGCAAAAGACTTTCGTATAACCCATTTATCTATTTCATATATGAGGTTGTATCTTTCTGCTATAGGAATAAAGACATCGGGCATAATAATATGATCATCATTAGTTTTAAGTCTTATTAAAATTTCATACTTGGGGCGGTGAAGCAAATCATTTAAAGGCATAATTGCCTGTGCATATAAAATAAAATTATCCTCTTTAAGAGCCTTTTGTATCGTATTTAACCAAAATGAAATATTTCCTCTGGAGAAGCCTGTTACTTCTGTAGATAATAAAAGTTCATAACAACCTCCTCCTTTTCTAAAGGCCATAGAACAAGCATCATACGCATTTGATATGATTCCTTGATAGCTATGAGGTATTTTAGGAATATTTACAATACCGGCACTTATGGAAATGGTCAATTTTTTTTCATTCCAAGTAAAGTGTTCATGATTTATTTTATCTATAAGGGCTTGAGTAAAGTTACATACTTCTTCTTCATTTCCGAAGTAAAAGATTGAGAATTCATCACCTATCACATGCATAAAAGAGTCTTCAGGTTTATTCAGCGATTTTATATGGTTTAAAATAACAGAATATACATGTTGTATTAGGGCATTTCCTGCATAATATCCCCAAAGTTGATTTATAGTTTTAAATTTATCTATATCCAGATACAGCAGATAGACTTCTTCATCGGCATCCATGTTAGTAATTATATTTTCTAATTTTTGAGTTAAAGTGAAAGAATTTAGTGTCAAATTTTCTTCC
>CAJPPE010000193.1 GCA_905372345.1 uncultured Treponema sp.
TAAAGACTTTGGTATTTTTTCTTGACAATAAGTAAAACCTATGCGATAATTTAATAATTATGGAATATATAAGTTGTTTATTTGCTTATATATTTTAAGTAAAACTTTTATGGAGGAGATTTTATGGAAAAATCCAAAATTAAACCGAATGGTTTAGCTCTGTTGCCTTTTTTAATTTTTGTTGTCGTTTACCTTGGAATAGGTGTAACGTTGGTTGCAAAAGGCGATCCTATGGGTTTTTACGGCTTTAAGGGGCCTATTGCCGTAATTGTAGGTATTATAGCAGCATTTTTAATGCACAAAGGTTCAATCGATGAAAAATTCGATGCTCTGGTCAAAGGCTGCGGAGATGCAAACATCATTACTATGTGTATCATCTATATTCTAGCCGGAGCCTTTTCTGTTGTTTCAAAGCAGATGGGGGGTGTTGATTCTACAGTAAATTTAGGTTTAACCCTAATACCGCCGAATTTTGTTACAGCAGGATTATTTATTATCTGCTGTTTTTTATCTATTGCAACTGGAACAAGTGTCGGTACTATTGCTGCCGTAGGTCCTATCGCCGTAGGTTTTGCAGAAAAAGCAGGTATTGCTATGCCGCTTATGATAGCCTCAATGGTAGGCGGAGCTATGTTCGGCGATAACCTTTCGATTATTTCGGATACGACGATTGCAGCTACAAGAACACAAAATGTAGATATGAGGGATAAATTCAGGGTTAATATTGCATTAGCCTTACCTGCTGCAATTTTAACTCTGATTCTCTTATTAATCTTCGGCAGGCCGTCTGTTCCGCCTCAAATTGAATCCTTGGAATTTAACATTGTAAAAGTATTGCCCTATGTATTCGTATTGGTCGCAGCGATTGCAGGTCTTAACGTATTTGCGGTTCTTTTAGGGGGAATCCTTTTCTCCGGTATTATAGGAATGGCTTACGGTGCTTTTGATGCTCTACAGTGGACAAATCATATGTATGACGGCTTTAACGGAATGTTCGAAATATTCCTGCTTTCAATGCTGACGGGAGGGCTTGCCTATATGGTAAGTCAGGCCGGCGGTATGGAATGGCTTTTACAAAAGATAAAGGGCATGGTAAAGGGCCAAAAATCCGCAGAGCTCGGTATCGGTGCCCTGACCCTTCTTACCGATGCTGCAACTGCTAATAATACCGTTGCAATTATTATCGACGGTCCTATCGCAAAAGAAATGTGTGAAGAATTTAAGGTTGACCCCCGAAGATCTGCCTCTCTTCTTGATGCCTTTTCTTGTGTAATGCAGGGATTAATTCCCTACGGTGCCCAGCTTTTAATAGCCTGTTCCTTTACAAATGGGCTTGTAAATCCTGTAGGCCTTATTCCCTTATTGTGGTACCAGCTTTTACTGGCCGTGTTCTTAATTCTTTCGATATTCTTCCCATTTGCCGACGGATATATTAAAAAACATCCTTGGAATTTTGAAGAATGGAAGGCTGTTAAAGCAAAATAAAAACATCGCGATAGCTTCGGAATTTTGTATCCGAGGCTATCGTAACACTATCCTTCTTTAAATTCAAAAACCTTATCGCAAAGAGCAAAAGATTTTTTGCGGTGGGTTATAAAAAGGATAATTGAATTAGGGAAAGCCTTACGCAAGGCTTCGATAGACTGTGTTTCCCTTACTTCATCAAGTCCCGAAAGAGCTTCATCTAATATTATAATTTTAGGTTCTTCTTTAAGGGCAAAAAACCTTAACAATACCACCCTTTGTTTTTGTCCCAATGAAATATTTGTTCCTTCAGTTTCCAAATTAGTTTCAAGCGAAAGATTATCGCTTTCATCAAAAATAGAATCAAAGACTTCTTTTGTAATATGAGCATCTTCAGTAAGTTCGGCATTTTCTTTAACCGTACCTTGAAAAATTATAGACTTATCGTTTATGTAAAAAATATTTCCGTTAAGAGAATCGGGGTTTAAGGTTTTGACATCCTTACCTCCGATATAAGCGGCAGCCGTTTCGGAATATAAAAGTCCTGAAAGAATTTTTAAGGAAGTACTTTTACCTAAACCTGATGGGGCGGAAATACCGTAAAGACCCGCCGATGAAATATCTACATCGGTTTTAATATTTATGTCTTTACTTTCAAAAGAATGTTTTATATCCTTTAATAAAATGGAATTAAAGTTTTCTGCTTTATTATGCCCTGCCAAATCGGCGGCAAATTCTTTTTTTATTTCATCAACCAGTTTCTTTTTTTCGTTAGAATTTAAAATTGCCATACGCAGGTCGGCAAGATTTTGTACCGGTTCAATAAAACGTCCTACATACATATAAAATGAAATTATAGCACCCAATGTAGTTTTTCCGTATTTCATTAGTATAAAACCGGCGACTAAATTTACAAGAGGTAAAGAGGTGTACAAAAATCCGTTTATATCCCGATAAAGCCGCTGATAAAATTCTTCCGATTTTTCCACCTTTAACATATTTCTTCTTACCTTTGTTAAGGATGTTTTTATTTTCTTTTCGGCAGAAAAAATTTTTATATCCGAAAAACCTTTTAAGGCTTCACCTAAATGCAAAAGAAATTTTTCGGAGGCTAAAGAACTTTCTTTCGAATACTTCATAATGTTTTTTCTTACAAAGCAGCCTATAAGATATATCAGCGGAATAAAAAGAGAAGTTAAAAGTAAGAGCTGCCAATTTAAATATAAAAGAACACAAACAGCCGCTACAAACATCATAATATTATTGACAAGCATTACAGGGCTTACCCCATAAAGAGAACCCAATTTATAAGGTTCATTGGCTATACGGTTTAAAAGTTTTTCATTATTAAATGTGCCGGCTAAATTAGACTTTGCACTTAAAAACTCGTCAAGAAGAATTTCGGTTTCTGCAGCAGCAACAATATTTTTTGCCGTATTAAAATTATAGTTCCAAACAAAATTAAAAATTTTTTGAACAAAGATAATGATAAAACAAATTATTATGATTCTAAATACTTCGGGTGAAAACCCCTTGTTTAAGTCATCTATTATTTTCCCTAAAAGCAATGGAATCGCAGCAGAACATGCAAGCGGAATAATTGAAAGTAAGACAATTTTAGCATGTAATTTAAAATAAGATTTTTTATACAACATAGATAACTCCTATTATATTATATTATATAGTGTCAAGCTCATTTTATTTACTGCCTTTCAATGCAAATAAAACAATACTTACAACGATAATGATTCCTCCTATCGCCGTTCCTGCATTTAAGGTTTCGCCTAGGGCAAGATAACTTAAAATACTTGCAAGCAATGGGTTAACAAAAATAAAATTTGTAACATCGCTTGTTTTTTCGGCAATTTCTATTCCCTTATTAAAGAAAAAATAGCCTAATGCACTTGTAAAAATCCCTAAATATAAAAGGCTCCATATATATTTAAAATCGGCAGAAACAAGCTCCTTATAACCTTTAATGCAAAAAGGCGATAAAATAATAGCTGCACAAATCATACTATAGGTTACGATTTCTATTGAAGTATAGCCCATTTTTGCAAGTTTTCGGCTTAAAATATTATATCCGCAAAAGAAAACTGCTGCCGACATAGTCCACAAAATGCCTATGTTGACCGAAAAAATTCCCTTCCATAAAATGATAATTAAAACTCCGCAAAAAGCAGAAATAATTGACAGGATACCTATCTTACTTATTTTTTCGCCATAAAGAATTGAAGCTGTTGCAGCGGTCATTATGGGGGTTGTAGCGATTATGATGCTTGAGGTTGCAGCTGTGATGGTTCTAAGTCCAATGTTAAAAACGATAAGATATAGGGCAAAGCCCAGTGCTCCCGACAAAAAGAATAGTCCTATGTGTTTAAGCTTAAAAGGAGCTCTAAGGTTATTAAATTTTCCTATAATTAAGAGAATAATACTTGCTAAAGAGCATCTTAAAAAACCAAGGGCTTCGGGGCCGAAATGCGTTAAAGCAAAGCGTGAAAACGGAAAAGAAGAAGCAAAAAAAATAATGGCGGTAAAAGCCGATAAATATGATTTTATTTTATTGGACATAATTTCTTCCTGATTTTTAATATGGATTTTTTTCTAAAGCTATGATATAATAAAATAAT
>CAJPPE010000194.1 GCA_905372345.1 uncultured Treponema sp.
AAATAGTACCTCCAAGACCGGCTCTTAATTCGGGTAAAATATTTTTAGGATAATAGAACGACCTATCTGGAGCATATTCAGCATCTTTTCCTGTTAAACTTGCATTTTTCTTCGATTCAAAATTAAGCTTCCCCGAAAAAGTCTCAAGAGACATATAGCTTATCCAAGGCTTTAATACAGGAAAGCTCGGATTGATTGAGCCATTTATTTTCCATGAATAAAACGGTTCACCGGACGGACCTTCTTCAGCAGCCAGTTTATCCTTATTTAAAAGATACTTAAACCAGTTCATATCTTCGCTTCTGCCCATAAAATCTTTTTTAAAAAAAGGATCGGAAATAAACGGAAATAAAACCGAAACATTGAAAGGACTTTTTGTCATGCTCATATTAAAGCTAAAATTATATCTGAAAGGCACGATTGTACCGAAAAGGTTTGCCTTATTTATAATTCTTTCTTTACCGGCATCTCCATATTGGCTAAACAAAAGACCGGTTCTAGGATACAGGGTATAAGAAAAACCTAAAAGACCGTGAAAATCAATTTGTTTTACATATCCTTTTTTGGGAGTAAATTTTCCCTCAAGGCCGGTCAAATAACCGAGTCCCGAATAAGCATCAGCTATAAGCTTTAGATAAGAACCTCCGGTATCGGAAGCTGGCTCATCTAATTTTTTAAAAAACAAACCTTCCAGCTTTTGTTTTTTTACCGTGTCGCTTTGCATAAAATTAGAAAACGAAGTCGCCTCATCGCTTTTAGGTGCAGGCTTACGCCCAAAAAGATAGGTAGTAGTTTGTACAAAGGCTCCCTCCCTATTTTTAAAACCGAATACAGGATGAAAAAGCATCTCATCTGAAGGATAATAAAAGAAAGGAAAGTACATGATGGGTACAACTCCTACCGACAAAAATCCGTTAAAAAAAGCCATTTCGTTTCCGGGTAAAATCCAAAGGCGGCTCGCCCGAATAGACCACAAGGGGTATTCTTCTTTACTTGTCGTAAGCAGAGCATCCTTAAAAGTTATGGTACCGCTTTCATTTCTTCCGGCAAGGCCGGTATGAATTCTAAATGGGTCTTGATTTTTTTTTGCAGGAGCCTGCGATATAATTCCGTCAACAAAGACACCTTCAAGTTTTTTTATATTAAAGATTAGAGAATCCCCTCTAAAACTTTCCCCTTCATCGGATCCGATCTTTCGGGTATAAACAACATTTCCGATTGCAGTCAATGTTTCGCGGGTCTTGTTATGAATTATTTTATCGGCAGTAATTGTCGAAATAGAAGTTTCATCCGAAACGGAAATTGAAACAAAGCCGGTAAAAATAATCAGTTCATCTTTTTTTTCTTTTTCAGGTTTTGCTTCATCACTTTCAGGGTTAGATTCATCGCTTTCAGGTTTAGAGTCCTTATCAATAGGTTCGGTTATGGGAGCAGACGGAACCTTTACATACTCGGTAAGCTCTGCAGAGTTAATAGTAACCTTTATTTTCTTTTCAGTTTTTTCATCAGCCTGTAAAACATTTACCGAAAAGAGAAATACAAAAAAGATTAAACCCTGCAAAGCTTTTTTCATTATTCCGTCTTACCTGACTCTTTCAAGCATTTCCTTTATATAATATCCCGTATAGGATTTTTTTATCTTTGCTACTTCTTCAGGTGTTCCCTCGGCAATGATTTGCCCTCCGTTGGTTCCGCCTTCGGGACCTAGGTCGATAATCTTATCGGCCTGTAAGATAACGTCAAGATTGTGTTCTATCATAATGACGGTGTTCCCCTGATCTATTAGGCGGTGAATAACCTGCATGAGCTGCTTGACATCTGCAAAGTGTAAGCCCGTTGTAGGCTCGTCCAAAATGTAGAGGGTCTTGCCTGTAGAACGTTTGGCAAGTTCGTTTGCAAGTTTTACCCGCTGGGCTTCTCCGCCCGAAAGGGTAAGAGCCGACTGGCCTAACTTTATATAACCCAAACCGACCGATAAGAGGGTTTGAAGTTTTCTAGCAATGTGAGGAATGGGAGCAAAAAATTCCGAAGCTTCCTCGATGGTCATATCCAAAACATCTGCAATGTTTTTTCCCTTATAGCGGACATCGAGGGTTTCCTTGTTAAACCTTTTCCCTCGGCAAACATCGCAGGCTATATAAACATCGGGCAAAAAGTTCATCTCGATTGTGAGGGTTCCGTCGCCCTGACAATGCTCGCACCTTCCGCCCCTTACATTAAACGAAAAGCGGCCGGGCTTATAACCTCTCGCCTTAGATTCGGGAAGGCTTGCAAACAAGTCCCTTATCCCCGTAAAAACGCCTACATAGGTTGCAGGGTTTGAGCGGGGAGTTCTCCCGATGGGGCTTTGATCGATATTGATAACCTTGTCTATGTGCTCAAGGCCGCTCAGTTTTTTATAGGCCCCTTCGGGAATAGAGGAGCGCATAATCTTATTTGAAACTGCCGGATACAAAACATCGGTTAAAAGGGTGGATTTTCCAGAGCCAGAAACTCCGGTAATACAGGTAAAGGCCCCTAAAGGAATTTTTATAGAAACATCTTTTAGATTATGCTCGCTTACCCCTGAAAGCTCCAAGGCATTTCCGTTTCCCTTCCGCCTTTCTTTAGGGATATCCATTTTAAGCGTACCTGCAAGATATTGACCCGTTAAACTGTTTTTTACTTTTGCAACTTCATCAGGCGTACCTTGAGCCGTTATGTTTCCCCCGTGAACGCCTGCCCCCGGACCGAGATCTACAATGTAGTCGGCCGTGCGGAGGGTTTGCTCGTCATGTTCTACAACGATAAGGGTGTTCCCCAAATTGCGTAAGTACAAAAGAGTATCAATCAGTCTCTGATTATCCCTTTGATGAAGCCCTATCGAAGGCTCATCCAAAATATATAGAACACCTATCAAACTTGAACCTATCTGGGTCGCAAGCCTTATGCGTTGAGCCTCGCCGCCTGAAAGGGTTGCAGCCTTTCTTTCTAAGGTTAGGTAGTCAAGGCCGACGTTTTTCATAAACTCCAAGCGGGCCTTAATTTCTTTTAAAATCTGAAAGGCTATGTGTTCTTCCGTTTCGGTTAATTTTAATTTTTCAAAAAACTCGATAGAATCCCCGACGGAAAGACAGGTAAGGTCATGAATGTTTTTATTGCCCACCGTTACGGCCAGCACTTCGGGCTTAAGCCTCATTCCTCCGCAGGTTTTGCAGGGCTTTATCGACATAAACTTTTCATAATATTCTCTGATAGAAGCCGAGTAGGATTCGTTATATTTCCGATTCATGTCGGCCATTATTCCCGGCCAAGGGCGGTTATAAGAATATTTCCCCGATCCGCTTTTGGACGTATAAGAAAACTGAATCTTTGTATCGCCCGAACCTTCCCAAATGATGGTCTGTATTTTTTTGGGGAGCTTATTCAAGGGCGTATCAAGAGAAAAATCGAATTGAGCGGCGAGGGCTTCAAACCGCACCCTGTTCCAATCGGATTCGGGATTATACGGAACGAAAACGCCCTCATTAAACGAAAGGCTTTTATCGGGGGCTATTAGGTCTTGGTCAAAGTGCTGAGTCATTCCGAGTCCCGTACATTCGGGGCAGGCCCCTATCGGGTTATTAAAAGAAAAAAGGCGGGGCTGCAATTCGGGCATCGAAATGCCGCAATCAGAACAGGCATTTTTTTGCGAAAAGAAAACCTCGGTTACGGGAGAATCCTTATCGTCCTGCCTTGTAGCAAGCATGGTTCCGCCTGAACTTTCCAAGGCCGTTTCCACCGATTCCGAAAGGCGTTTCCGCACATCCTTCGACAGCTGAATTCTATCTACGATTATTTCGATTGTGTGTTTTTTTTGTTTATCGAGCTTTACCCCGTCTTCGAGGTTTACAAGAAGGCCGTCTATGCGGGCACGCACAAAACCGGCAGCGATAGCATCACTCACTATCTTTTGGTGTTCTCCC
Organism: uncultured Treponema sp.; assembly: GCA_905372345.1. Taxonomy (GTDB): domain Bacteria; phylum Spirochaetota; class Spirochaetia; order Treponematales; family Treponemataceae; genus Treponema_B. Next base: position 3,945 of record CAJPPE010000194.1, read on the forward strand.
TTTTTTCCCTTTATAATGGGAGCGAGAATCTGAACGCGGGTTCCTTCCGGCCAGCTCATAATGGTATCTATAATCTGGTCAACCGTCTGCTCCTTAATTTCTTTTCCGCAAGAAGGACAGTGGGCATGGCC
>CAJPPE010000195.1 GCA_905372345.1 uncultured Treponema sp.
CCTCTATCGTAAAACGAGGTAAGGCATATTTCGCCTGAGATGTTTTCGAGTTTGTGTTTGGACATTCCTCTTGGAAAGGTAATATCGGAATATTCACGTGTGTTGAGTGAAAAAACTTTTTGCTTGCCTTTCCAATCATCGGTTTTAAAAAGAGGAGTCATTATCACATATTGAGAATCAGTAAAGCATCCGTTGATGCCGCCTTTTTTACCGTCTTTTTTTAAGTCATCTGATTCGATAAGTTTTTTGATTACTTTCCCATCTTCGGAAATACTTGCAAGAGCATAATAATTCATTCCCCATTTATTAACCGATGTTTGGCTGTCGCCCGGAATAAAGGCATAGATTTCTTTATCCGATATTTTAATGCTGTCTATTTTAGGTGCGTCTACGCAGCTGTCATCTTGATGTGTAAATGCCTTTTTATCTATTGTAGAAAAACATTTCCATTCGGCAGATTTTGCAGCAGCATCAAATTCCAAAAGAGCAAAATATCTTGCGTCCCCGCAATAAACTTCATTTTCAAAGCAAACGGGAATCGTTTGGCTGTCGGATATATTTTGAAAACACCTCTGTTGAGCTTTTTCCGGTACAATGCTTCCTCTTAGCCGTGAATTATTTTTTATCGGAATTATTTCCGGAGAGGAATGAATGCCGGAGTAATACCGCACTTCTTTTGCCGAAATGATGAGTCCGAAACTTGCACCATATCGAAAAAGCACAGGATAATCTCTGCCTGATGTTTCCGCATATTCAATCGGAATCTTTTTTATGCCATCGGCAGAAAGCACAAGGAGGTAAAATTTACCCCAATCGCTCTTCTCACCTGTAGTCAGAATTATAGCAGTTCCATCCGGCAACAAAACAGAGCCATGCACAAACGAAAGCTCACTATCCAATTCCCATTTTTTCAATAAACTTAATTTTAGGTTATTCATATTTTTATCTCCTTATTTGTTTCAATTAAGCAATAATCATTTTACATTTTATGAAAAGCTCTCTCAGCAGCGTAATGCAGTTTTTTCGACAGGTTCTCGAATTCCAAAGACCAAATCGATTCATCGTATTTCCATTCAAACGGTGTTTTGTAATTTTCCCAAATTGTACAAGCCTGCCCATTTACCTCTTCAATGAGCTCCGTAATCTTCAAAGCATTGCCCGCCTCGCTCATCATCAAATGCCAGTTGTCCAAATCGGCAGGGTCTTCGGTATGGATGGATTTTTCTCGCGGAAGATAATACACAAAACCGCTTGTATCAAAAGGGAACAGGGTATGACACAACGCTATTTCGTAGATGTCTTGTGCAAGGACGGTAGGCAGCTGCTCGTCGGAATAACCGAAGGTGGAAATATATAAAAAGCCGCGCAAAATGCCCGCTAAATTTCTACAAACGGGAGCAAAAGCATAGTGCGAAACCTTAGTTGTTATAGCTCCGTTTCGTATAAAACTTATGGCACTGTCTATCTCTTTTCTTCTTAGATTTACGTACTTTATCTTTTTAAACCGCCAAGAGTACATCAGTTCCAAAGAATTGTCGATGACGTGCAAATGCTTGTCTCTTTTTTCTTCCGCCGTGCCGTTTAGCTCTGCAATCCTCGTAACAGCCTGTCTCCAAAACGGGATTAATGTTTTTACCCATTCGAAATACTGCAAAAAGAGGTCATCGGGTTTTTCTTTTTCAAAAACAATTCTTATCTCTGTAAGTTTTATCATGGTTTTATCTTCCTTATTTGTTTCAATATACCTAATCCTTTCAGCCGATATTCTTCATCAACTAACCCTCATTCTTTCATATTCTATTGTATCATTTTTCCTTATCGTTTTTAAGAGGGAGCGATGAAAATCTGACAGTAGAAAAAACACCTTAAAAAGGGTAGAATAGTATCAAATATGTAATGAAATGAGAATTGTGAACGGAGAGATGATAAATGGCAATAGACGGTGTAAAAATTATAGACAGTGACGATGGGTATGATATTTACAATACCATAGTCGAACGATATAAAGACGGCGAAAATATCGACACAATAATTGAAGACGTTTTAAATGACGAGGAAAACTTCTGCATAGATCCATTTTACACGGAAATTTACTGGACTGCATTTGCCTATTCTTTATGGAAGGTAGGGCATTTACCGGAAGAGATAAAGAATAAAGCGTTAGAAATAATTGCAAAAGGTGCTGATGATTTCTGGCTTGAAATTGACGGCAAAGCTCTGAAGCAAAGGCAGAAAGAGCTTGATAAACTGGCTGTTCAGTTACAAAGTGAAAATCCTAAACCGATTAAGGTACCGAAGGCAAAAATTAAACGGGACCCGTATTTTAAAGTAGGAGAAGTGCTTGCAGTTAAATTTGAGAATGAGTACGGAGTCCTTTTTGTTTCAGATGTTGATCAGAGCCCAAGAAAAATAGAATATCATTTAGCCTGCACGCGTTTGTTGCAAAAAGATAAGCCGACTATGGATGATTTTTTGAACAGCGAAATTGCTTGTAAAAAGCAAAACACAAAATATGCTCTGGATACGGATTGCTGGTTTAATCACAAAGACTTAGGACTTCTATTAGATAAACTTGAAAAGATAGGCGAAGCCGTTTTCGAGGATTATGCTCTGTGGTCATTGTCGCCTGCTCATACGCTGGAAAATATATACGAAGAAATTACCGCTGACCAAAAAGTATGGCATCTTAGGTTTATTGAAACGTATAATTTGATAAAAGAAATTAAGTAACAGGAACCTGATGTTCATCCGACTGAATATTTCCGTCAAAAAGTTTTATACATCGATCCGTACTTGCTCCGATTCCCGGGTCGTGAGTAACAATAACAATTGTCGTTCCGCTTTCATTTATTTTTTTAAAGAGGTTAAGAACCTGAGCTCCTGTTTTGCTGTCCAAAGCACCGGTCGGCTCATCGGCTAAGATAATGTGCGGTTTTGTTACCATTGCACGTGCAATGGCGACACGCTGCTTTTGACCGCCGGAAAGTTCATTAGGACCGTGGGAAAGTCTATCGCCCATATCGACATGCTCCAAAGCTTCTTTTGCAAGAGCAAGGCGTTTAGCTCTTTCCAGCCCCTGATAGCGTAACGGAAGCATAACATTTTCTAAAACTGTCATGTTTGGAAGCAAATGATACTGCTGAAACACAAAGCCGATCGTTTTATTACGCAGCATGGCAAGTTCTTTTTCCGTCATCTTTGCCGTTTCTTTTCCGCCAATTTCCAATATACCGCTTGTCGGCCGGTCAAGACAGCCTATCATATTCATACAGGTAGACTTTCCCGAACCTGACGGCCCCATTATCGAAACAAATTCTCCCTGATCTATACTGAAGCTTATGCCTCGCAGGGCATGTACGACGCTTTCACCCATTTCATATAATTTTGTAACGTTTTCCATACGGATAATAGTTTCACTCATTTTTCAAATCCTAATAGTATAATTTTAATTGCCAAAGCTTTGCATCTATTTATAAACCTTTTTAAAACCATGAAGAAAGTACTTTTGCTTTTACGGCAAATTCCGGCTCTCTTAATTGAATAAATTCTTCCCGATATATTTTTAATACCTCAAAAGAATAATGATAAAAACTGTAAAAAAGATCATCAGGAAAAACATTTTCATCTTCATACCGGATACAATCATCATCTTCATTATAAACTTCAGACCATAAATATTCTTCCTTTAACATGTCTTCAAAAAAAGGTAAGGGAGCCGCATGCTCCAATTCATCTCCTTCACAAAAACTCTCAGCTATTACGGCAAAAACTTCCAGTAGTTCTTCTACAATGTAGTGCGCATTCTTATTTGTACCGCTCTGAGTTAAAGCTTGCATAAAAATTCTTGTAAGAAATATAAGAGCAAACGGAGTTGCATACCACAAAGTACTTTGATGTTCAATATTTATTGCTATTTCATACAATGCATTTTCTATTTTATCCGTATCCTGCATCTTTTCCAATATTTCAAAGTATTGAGGAAATAATGTTGCTCTTCCATAAGTTGTAGGAAGCCGATGCCAAGGAACATCTTCCATTTTTAAATTATGAATATAAGAATTGTTTTTCATAC
>CAJPPE010000196.1 GCA_905372345.1 uncultured Treponema sp.
ATTTTCATTTTTAAAATAATTTCTTATACTGTTTGCAGAAAAGGTGTGTCCTATGTTTTCCATTGCATAATCCAAAATACGGTTAAAAATATCCACATCCCTTATATTATTGTACTGTAAAACATCTTTAACCAAAACGGTATTATAAACATCATTTAAGTATTTAAAAGACGGGATTTCCTCCAAATTAAAATACTTCAAAAAAGGCATCCCGCCGGTTTTAACAAAGGCGAAAAATAAATCTTCCCTAGAAAGAGCCTTGCCGTCAAAGCATCTTACAAATTCCCCAAAGCTGAAAGGTTGAATTTCAAATTCCACATATCTTCCGGCCAATAGACTTGCAAGATCTCCCGAAAGCAAGCCTGAATTTGAGCCTGTAAGATAAATATCGCAATCCAAATCAACCCGCAGTCCATTTATAACCTGCTCCCAATTTTCTACAAACTGTATTTCGTCAAAGAAAAAATATATTCTTCCGGTTAAGTCCTTGACTAAGGGCTTGAGGTATTCAATCAAGGCTTCGGCCTTGTTTACCGTAAAAAGCTCTATGGATTCAAAATTAAGATAAATTTTATTTTTATCGGGTATGTGGTTAAAAACCTCATCTTTTATGAGCAGTAAAATAGTTGATTTTCCAACCCGTCTCATACCGGATAGAACCTTAATAATGGGCTTATCGGTAAACTGCCGGATTTTTTCCATATATCGGGATCTTACAATATAGCTCATTCCGTCACCTCTTATACTTCGATTATAGTCGAAATAAAAGATAAAATCAAGAAGAATTTCGATTATAGTCGATAAAATTAGTATTTTTTACTATAGTTTCGACTATAGTCGAAAAATATGGATATTTTTGCTATGATTTCGATTATAATCGAAATCATAGGGAGGCTTTCTGCATAAAAATCAAAAATTTTCATGCAGAAACTATGTGAAAGGCTTTATTTTAAGCCGCCTAAATTCAAATATTTTAGAACAGCGGCCAACACAGCAGAGGTTCCCTTATAAAATAAACTTTCATCCATATCAAATTTATCTGAGTGATGAGGATAAATACTACCGTCTTTCTGTATTATAGGATTGGATAAAACAAAAAACGTACCCGGAGCTTTTTGCAAAAAGTAGGCCATATCTTCACCGGCCATTGTAGGCACCGAAATTTCGTGAATAGAATCTTCTCCCAAAATTTCTTTTGTACTTTCAATAAAAAATTCCGTAAAACCTTTATCATTTATCAAAACAGGATATCTAAAATCATAAACCGTTTTCGCTTCTGCCCTGTAAGATTTTGAAATACCCGAAGCAATATCTTCAATCCTTTTAGCAATGAAGCTGCGTTCATTTTCATCAGCAGAACGTACCGTTCCTTCAATAAAAACTTCATCGGGTATGATATTAAAACCTGATCCGCCATGTATTTGCCCTACGGAAATTAGGGCATGAGAAGTTGGGGGAAGCTCACGGCTTATAATCTTTTGTAAACCGGAAACTATTTCACAGGCTATAGGAACAGGATCTACCGAAAGATGCGGATAAGCACCATGAGCACCAAACCCTTTTATGATAATCTTGAATTTATCGGCTGCAGCAAAAAAAGGACCTTTACATGTACCAATCTTTCCCTTTTCAACACCAGGATAAATATAACCTGCGTGAAGTCCTATTACAGCATCAACCTTTGGGTTTTCCATACAGCCTTCTTCAATCATTGGAAGGGCGCCTCCGGGAAATTCTTCTCCCGGTTGGAAAAGAATTTTTACACAGCCCTTAAATTCCGATGACAGTTCCTTGAGTACCATACAGGCTCCAAGAGCCATAGCCGTATGCCCATCATGGCCGCAGGCATGCATACAGCCTTCATGTTTTGAGGCAAAACTTAAGCCGGTATTTTCTTTTATAGGCAAGGCATCCATATCGGCTCTAATCGCTATACATTTACCCTTTTCTTTTCCCTCAATAAGTGCAACAATAGCATTGCCGTCAACAAGTTTATGATAAGGTATTTGCATATCATCAAGCTGCTTACAAACATAGTCCACAGTTTTTGGAAGGGATAATTGCAATTCGGGAATCTGATGTAAGTCCCGCCTAATTTGAATAATCTTAGCTTCTTTTTGTTTAACCAAGTCAATTATATTATAATTGCTCAATTTGAACCTCCTTCAAAATAAAATCCGATATAAAATTATCGCATGGGACTCATATATTGTCAAGAATAAAATTAAGATTTATTGATTTTTTAAAAGCTTTAGATTATACTCATAGTGATAATCAATAATTTAAACAAAATTTATATGCTTATATTTTTAGAATTTTTTTTGATAAGTCTTTTTTGTTCTCTTTTTTTATTTATAAAAACAGATTCTTTTACTTTCATTCCGTATTTTATGGTTTTCTTTTCGATAGGCCTTTGGAACAGTATGACGAATAACATACATATCAAGCCTTTCAGTTTATTATTATTTGTTATTGGAATAAGCGTTTTTGACAAAAATCTTGCATTTTTTTCTCCCGTTTTTATCGCTATGAATTTAGAAGCTGAAGAAAATCAAAAGACCTTGTCACTTATTTTTAAATTTCTTCCTTTGTTGTGTATTTTTTTTAATTTCGATCTTATTTTTTTTCTGTTTACTTTGATTATATTCTTCTATTCGGGTGTTAAAGAAAACTATTTACTTAAAACATTGGAAGTAACCGGACTAAAAGACAAACTTGCCGAAAACAAAATTAATTCGAAAAAAAGAGAAAGAATTTTAGAAAACGAGGTTCTAAAAAACGCTGAAGTTTTAATCCTAGCTGAAAGAAACAGAATTTCAGGAAGTCTTCATAATTCCATAGGGCATACACTTAGTGCCGGTATTTTACAGGTAAATGCACTAAAATATATTTCAAAGCAAGAGGATGTAAAGGAAAGTTTAAATATTTTACAAAATTCTTTAGAAAACGGTATGACCGAAATAAGAGAATGTCTTCATAATATGCATAATGATTCTTTTAATTTACAAACAGGATTGGAAGAACTTGTTGAAAACACAAAAAAACCTAAAATACAATTAACATATAAAGTAGACTCCATACCCTATGAGCTAAAATACGATATTTTTTCAATAGTAAAAGAAAGTCTTTCAAACACCATCAAACATAGCGGGGCAAGCGAATTGAATTTAAGCGTACTTGAACACGTTGGCTTTTACTCTCTTATAATAAAAGATAACGGGCGAGGTTTTTCAGAAAAACAAATCAAAAATCTAAATTATGGAATAGGGTTAAAAGTTATAGCCGACCTTGTAGAAAAACATAGAGGTATAATTAAATTTTATTCCGAAAACGGATTTAAAACCCATATCATATTTCCAAAAATAAAGGATAAATACAATGAAGATAATAATAGTTGATGATGATTGTCTTGTAGTTTCCTCTTTAAAAACCATATTAGCGGCCAATGGATTCGATATTATTGCAACCGGCTCAAATGGAAGCGAAGCTATTACCCTCTTTAATGAATACAAACCGGATATTCTTTTAATGGATATCAGAATGGAAAATATGACCGGAATAGAAGCAAGCGAAAAAATTCTAACCGAACATAGCGATGCAAAAATCTTACTTCTGACAACCTTTAACGATGAAGAATATATTACAAAGGCAATTAACTTCGGATGTAAGGGTTATATATTAAAACAAAACATAGATTCTTTGGTACCTGCATTAAACGCAGTCGGTGCAGGAAGCATTGTATTCGATTCGGAGATAATATCAAAAATCCCTCAAACAAAACCGGCGCGTTCTCAATTTTCAGACGACTTAAATGACAGGGAAACGGATGTTTTGGAATTGGTTGCAGATGGACTTAATAATAAAGAAATAGCAAACCGCCTTAGTTTAAGTGAAGGGACTGTCCGCAATTATGTTTCTTCCATACTCGAAAAACTGAATTTAAGAGATAGAACTCAATTGGTAGTATATTATTATACAAAATAGGAGGACATTGATTGAAAAAGAAAAAAAACAATAGTCAAAAATTTTTAGCTTGGTATACAAGAGTTATTCAAGAACAAAAAAAAGGCC
>CAJPPE010000197.1 GCA_905372345.1 uncultured Treponema sp.
CTTTAAAAGAATTAACCTGTTGCATATCTTCGAGATAAATTCAAAATCATGGGTTATTATAAGCACTGCCGAAGTCTCGGCTATCTCTTCGATAAGTTCTCCTACCCTGACCATATTTCCGTAATCCAAGCCGCTTGTCGGTTCATCGAGAATTGTAAGCGGGCAGCCTCGAACATAGGTGGCCGCTATTATAAGCCTCTGTTTTTGTCCCATCGAAAGAGAAAAGGGATGCTCATCTTTATAATCGTAAAGGTTGAGTTTCTTTAAAGCTTTTTCTATTTTTTCGTTTATGTTTTCAAGCTGTTTGTTTCCTATCAAAAGCTCTGAAAAAACATCGGCACCGAAAAGCTGATATTCAACATCTTGAAGAACAAAATTTGTGCGGCTCACTCTTTCCGTTTCGTTTAAAATTTTTTCTCCGAATTTAATGCTTCCGGAAGATTGGCGGTAAATACCCGATATGATTTTTGCGAGAGTTGTTTTTCCCGCTCCGTTTTTTCCGGTAAGGGCGGCAATGTCGTTTTTGTAAAGGTCTAAGTTAACCGAGTTTAAAATTTCGGTTCCGTCTTTAAACGAAAACGAAATATCCGAAAGGCTGCATATTTTTTCGGCTTCCGTATCGGAGTTAAATTTATTAGGTTCATGGCCGATGGGTTCCGCTTCATTTTCATTTGTAAAAAGATGTAAACTTCTTAAGCCTTTAGAATTTAACTCCGTATTTGTAAGGGCTAAAAATTCATCTCGGCTATATTCGTTTTGTATACTTCCTTCATTTATATAGATAACTCTGTCAAAAAGATCTTTTAGATAATGAAGGCGGTGCTCCGCTATGATTACGGTAAAACCTCTTTGTTTTAAAATTTTTAAAATATCGGCCAGGATAAGGATAGAGTTAAAATCCAGATTGGACGAGGGTTCATCAAGGACTATAATCTTAGGTCTCAAGGTTAAAATCGAGGCAATAGCTATTTTTTGTTTTTGCCCGTTCGAGAGGCTCTCAAGTTTTTCGGTTAAAAGATTTTCGATATGTAAAATGGAACAAACTTCGGCAATCCTTTCTATAATTTCATCGCGGGAAATTCCGTAGTTTTCGCAAGGAAAGCTGAGTTCCGAAATTACGTCATCGGTAAAAAACTGACTCTTGGGAGACTGAAAAACCGAGCCTATATCTTTTGAAATTTCATCTATGCTGAGATCCGAAACATCTTTTTCATTGATAAAAACGGAACCTGAAAATTCTCCTTCGTAAAACCGAGGAATAAGGCCGTTGATGCATTTTGTCAGCGTAGATTTTCCGCAGCCGCTTATGCCGGTAACAAGTAAGAATTCTCCTTTTTTGATATTAAGAGAAGTCTTTTTTAAATTTGCTCTTCCGTCTTTTGAGGATTCATATATAAAAGAAACATCTTTTAATTCTACTGCTGTATTCATTTTATCGTCCTTTAAAAGAGCCTCATAAATACGGAATCGAAGTTGAATATGATTGCGGCACCGACAACAAAAATGGATGATAGGGCAAAGACATAATCTATTATTCCGAATTTGATTTTAAAAAGCTCTGCTGAAGTTTTTGGGGATTCGGCTCCTTTTACGAGGGCTGCAGCAGTCATGTCGTCTGCAAGCGAGGTTGCTCGAAAAAGAACCGGAACGAGGGCGTACTCCAGACTTTGAATCGGATGAAAAAAGATATTTTTTGTTCCTATTTCGATTCCTCTCATTTTCATGCTGTTTGTGATTATGGTCATCTCTTTTTTTATGGTAGGCAAAAAACGTACTGCAACTGTAAAGCCGAGCATTATTCCCTTGGGGAGCTTCATTTTGTTTAGAGAACTTACGAGGCTTTTTGTATCTACCTTGTTAAAAATTACCATTGCAGCCATAAGGAAGGGCAAAAATTTTTGTACACCCATGGCAATAAGCGAAACGGAGTTAATCAAAAACTGTATGGGAAGGCCGGACAGGGCTTTTATCCCAAAAGGAAGAGCGAGTGCTAAAAAGAATATGAAGATATATTTTACTGCCTTTTTATACATCTTAAAAAGGCATACAATGCCCAAAGACACCAAAAAAATAAAAATATTTGCAGAAATAGACGAAGAAACCGTAGTTATGAGTGAAAGCATAATGTTCAAAAACACTATTGTTCTCGGATCCAAGATAGTCCGTTTTTTTGAAGTGTAGACTCTTATTTGCTCTGCCAGAGCTGTAAACTCGTTTGATTTTTCGGTATAAAAGATTCCGCTTTTTATTTCCGAATTTAAGCATATCGTATTGTTAGACATGGGCGACATCTTAACCAAAAATTACAACTTTGTCAATATAGTTTTTCGTCGTCCTAGCCTTGACTATTTTTTTTATTTTCGATATAATGAACCCTAAATTTTATTATATCGCACCGATAGGAAAGGGTGCAGAAGGAGAATCGTTGGCTGAAGTAAAAGGTTTGCGGATAAATGATCAAATCCGCGTGAGAGAGGTTAGGTTAATCGGGGTTAATGGAGAACAAGCTGGTATTGTTCCCACTATTGAGGCTGTAAAAATGGCCGCAGAAGCCGGACTTGACCTTGTTGAAGTTGCGCCTACCGCGAAGCCTCCGGTTTGCAAAATAATAGATTACGGTAAATATCGATTTCAAATGGAGAAAAAGCTCCGTGACTCCAAGAAAAATCAAAAGCAGCAGATGATGAGAGAAATCAGAATGCAGCCTAAGATACACGACCATGATCTTGAGTTTAAATCTGCACATATTAAAAAATTTCTTGACGGCGGCGATAAAGTAAAGGTAACCGTGCGTTTTTGGGGACGCGAACTTGCTCATACTGAGCTCGGTTATGAAGTTTTAAACAAGGTTTTGGAAAAACTGGGGGGTGAAGAAGCCTATACCCTCGAGAAAAAACCTGCTATGGAAGGACGGACAATGTCTATGACATTGAGTCCCAAACAAAAAAAATAAGCTTATAATAAATTTGGAGGTACTTATGCCTAAGATGAAGAGTAAAAGAGCTGCTAAAAAAAGATTTTCTCTTACTGCAAGCGGTAAGGTAAAATACAAGCAGATGAACAAGGGTCATATTATGACTAAAAAATCTCAAAAACGGGTACGCCGTCTTAAGAAATCGGCCATTCTTTCAGAGGCTGACAGCATGAAGATGCGCAAGCAGCTATTACCCTACGGTTAATTTATTTGAAACAGAAGTCAGGAGTTTATAATGTCAAGATCAACAAGCAGTGATAGAAGAATTACAAGAAGAAAAGCTATATTAAAGCAAGCTAAGGGCTTTAGAGGCCGCCGCGGTACCAACTTTAAGGCTGCCCGCGATGCAGTTCGAAAGGCCTTGCTTCACAGCTATGTAGGACGAAAAGATAAAAAAAGCGATATGAGGCAGATATGGATTACCCGTATCAATGCAGCCGTTAGAGCTGAGGGTATTACCTATTCACGCTTTATTGCCGGAATGAACAAGGCCGGAATCCAATTAAACAGGAAGGCCCTTTCAAACATGGCTATCGAAGACCCTACCGCTTTTAAGGCTGTCGTGGAAGCTTCAAAAAAAGCTTTAGGAGTCTAATATGCTCAATCTCGATCAGGTAAGGCTCCTTGAAAACAAGGTAGAAAGGGCTGTACAGATGATAAAAAGCCTTCATACCGAAAAAGATGCTCTAAAAAAGGAAATTGAAGCTAGAGATAGACGAATTTCCGAATTGGAGAAGCTTATAATAGTTTTTAAGGATGACCAATCTAAGATCGAGGAAGGAATAATCAGCGCACTTAATCAATTAAGTGCGTTTGAGGATGCCTCTTATACAAAAAAACATGAAACGAGGCCTTCTGCCTCTGAATTGGAAACCGCAGCCCCTGTTTCAGCCGGATCTAAACCGGAGTCTTTTTCTGCACCTTCTCCTAAAACATCTTCACAACAAGCTACCGCTGCAGATCCTGTTTCGGAAGAACCCGTTTCCGGTAATCTTCAAAAAGACCTTGATGATGTACTGGGGCAATCCTCCGATACAAGTAAACAGATGGATATATTTTAGGTAAAATGAGCAAAGGACAATT
>CAJPPE010000198.1 GCA_905372345.1 uncultured Treponema sp.
TCTATATGCGATGCGGGATGTTACGGCCACAGTCGAATCGGTTCCTCTTATAACTTCAAGTATCCTTTCAAAAAAAGTTGCAGAAGGTTCCGAAGCTCTCGTTTTCGATGTAAAATGCGGAAAGGGTGCCTTTATGAAAACCTTGAGCGATGCGAAAGCCTTGGCGGTAAGCCTTGTAGGTACGGCTAAGGCTATGGGTAAAAAGGCGCGGGCTCTTATAACCGATATGAATGAACCCCTCGGCACAATGGCCGGAAATTTTTTGGAAATAGAAGAAACGATAGATATTTTAAAAGGACAAGGCCCCGAGGACAGTACGGAGCTTACCTTGCAGCTGGCTGCCCACATGCTCGTCCTGGGAGGCAAAGCTAAGACGGAAGAAGAGGGGCTTTCTCTTGCAAAAGAAGCTGTGAGCTCAGGAAAGGCCTTGGATCTTTTTATAAAAAATATAGAACTTCAGGGAGGCAATCCCAAGACCCTTATGGCGGAATATAAAATCCGCCGCAGCAAATTCTTTGAAGAATTGAGGGCCGAAAAGGACGGCTTTATCGAAAGCATTAATGCTTTTGAGGTCGGTATGGCCGGTGTAAACCTTGGAGTCGGAAGAAATAAAACCACCGATCCCGTATGCCCCGATGCCGGAGTTGAAATTTTAAAACACAAGGGCGATTCCGTAAAAAAAGGAGACCTTATAATGAGGGTCTACGGAAAGGATTCGGCTTCGGTTTCCGCTTCAATGCCTTTATTAAAAAACGCTATAAAATATTCCGATAAGGCTCCGCAAAAAGATAAGCTTATTTTTAAAATTATCAAACAAGAAGAACTTTAAATCCAATGCGGAGAAAAAAATGGACTGGCAAAAAAAAGAAATCGGCCCCGAACTTGTAAACGAGATAAAAAGAAAATACGGATGTGATCCCCTGACTTCGGCAATATTGGTACGCCGCGGAATTATTGAAGGGAAGGATATTTTATTCTATTTGGAAGACGATATGCGCTATCTTCACAGTCCCTTCCTATTTAAAAACATGGAAGATGCCGTAGACCGTATCCTGGATGCAAAAGAAGAAGGGGAGAAGGTTTTAATTTTCGGCGACAGAGATGTGGACGGCATTACGAGCACGACCCTTCTTTATGAAGCCTTAAAGGATATGGGGCTTGACGTGTCATGGCGTATTCCTACCGGAGATGAGAGCTACGGGCTTTCCGTGGAAGCCGTAGAAAAGCACGCTGCAAATGACGGCACTCTTATCATAACGGTGGACTGCGGTATTTCCAATTTTAAGGAAATTGAAAAAGCCAATAGTTTAGGTATCGATGTAATAGTAGTTGACCACCATACCCCTCAGGAGAGCTTACCTGAGGCAGCCGTCATAATAAACTGCAAGATGCCCGATTCGGGCTATCCCCACGAAACTCTATCGGGCTGTGCTACGGCATGGAAACTCATCACCGCCCTCCGTTTCGGAATGCAGCCATTTTATAAACAGCAAGTTTCCCTTTTAAATGTAAGGCCTGTAAATGATGCTTACTCGATAGAAGCCGTAAAACTTGTAAATATGGTTCAAATCGGAAAAATTACCGAAACCATAGTTCCGGGAATGCTTTCTTTTTCGGAAACAAGGCTAGGCTCTTTTTTAAACGGTCAGCAAATATTCGTATGGGATGCTCCCTTACAAAAAAAACAGCTTAAAAATATCTTCGGAAACGGAATCGAATTTAACTTTTTTGATTTTCAGCCCGAGGTTGCAAAACAATTTCCGCAAATGGGAGATATGAGCCTTTTGCGCTTAAAAGAATTTTCGACAATCGGAAAATATTATGAAGATGCCCAGTCGGAGCTTGAAACCTTTAAAAATATCTTTATAACCTTTGTTCAGCAAAAAAATAATTTTTACGGAAAAAGAGAGGCTTCCGAAATTCAGCTGGTTGCCCTTTCTACCCTTGCAGACCTCATGGAATTAACCGGCGAAAACCGCATTATAGTAAAACAAGGCTTAAAAGAAATAAACAAAAAGCCCCGTCTCGGTCTTGTAGACCTAATGGCTATGCAAAAACTTTTAGGGGCACCCATAGGCACCGAAGAGATAGCATGGAATATCTCGCCATTGGTAAATGCCTCCGGCAGAATGGGTAGGCCCGAAACGGCTATCGAGCTTTTTCTTGCTCAAGATTCGGGTGAAAGAACGGCTAAGGCCCAAGAAATATTTCAAATGAATGAGGACAGAAAGGCTCTTGGTTCCAAGGCTTGGGAAATTGCCCTGCCTCTTGCGATTGAAAGTTTAAAAGAATATAACGAAAAATTGGTAGTTGCCGTCAGTGCGGAATTTCACCGCGGAATTACAGGAATTCTTGCAGGAAAATTGGCCGAATACTTTAAGCTGCCCGCCCTTGCTATCTGCCTTATGCCTGACGGCAGTGCCGTTGCCTCTATAAGGTCGGCGAGGGGCTTCCGTCTTTTGGACTTTCTTGAACCATACAGCGAGCTTTTTTTGGACTACGGCGGACATGATTTTGCGGCAGGCTTCGGCATAGAGCAGGAAAAGCTAAATCAATTTTTGAAAAGCTTAAAACAATTTTCCGAGTCAATGGAATTTGAAAGTGATGCAGATTCCGAAACTATTACAATTGATGCAGAGCTTCCCCATGATTATTTAAAACCCGAAATCTTAAATTTAGTTGATAAATTTGAACCTTACGGATGTAATTCTCCGGCTTTGACCTTTATGACAAAGCGGGTAAAAATTTTAAATGCAAATATTATAGGCAAGGCTGAACCCCTTCATTTGCGCTTTAACTTGGAGTGCGGAAAATATAAATGGAATGCTCTTTATTGGAAGGCTGCCGAAAAACTGGGAACGGAGTTTAAGGTTGGGGACTATGCCGACATAGTATTCAATGTATCGAAAAATTATTTTAACGGGACGGTTACGCCTAAAATGGTTATCAAGGATTTAAAAAAAATAGATTAGCATAATTTAAGGGTTATTAAAATGTTAAAAAAAAGTTTTCAAGTATTATTGTTTTTTTGTTTTTTCTTTACTCTCCACTCATCGGGGAAGAAGGAGATTTCCGATATTGAACAAAACGGCAAATCGGAAAAACCTCTCTATATTATTTCACTGCCGGAGAGAGGAGAGTTGGGTTCTTTTTTTAACGTAAAATTTAAAGCTGCACGCAAAATAGAAAAAGCATGGATTACCGTCTATGACATATCGGAAAAAAAAATTCAAACCATCAACGCTTTTCCTATCGATAAGACGGAAAAAGAATGGGCAGCAATTGCGGCTGTTGCCGTTTGGTGGAAGAGCGACAAATGGAAGATTCGGACTCATCTTATAATTGAAGGAGCTTTATTTGAGGAAGATAGGGGCTTTGAAGTTTTAGAAAAAGAATTTGAAGAGTACGTAATGAAATTGAGCAAAAAAAATTCACAAATTTTAAGAGATAAAAGTTTAAAAAAAAACGAACAACGAAACAAGTTTGCCGAAGTTATAAAGGTTCA
This sequence comes from uncultured Treponema sp., assembly GCA_905372345.1. Classification (GTDB taxonomy): domain Bacteria; phylum Spirochaetota; class Spirochaetia; order Treponematales; family Treponemataceae; genus Treponema_B. The sequence goes on from CAJPPE010000198.1 coordinate 3,506, forward strand.
AAACCTTGAAAGCCTTTATTTTAAAGGCCCTTTTACAATGCCTTTTAATGCTAAAAGAAAAAGCTCAACATTTGCCGAAAAACGTACATCTAAATACCCTGACGGAAAAACGTCGGTGAGCCGCCACTGGGGAGTTGATTATCCTGCGCCAAAAGGAACGCCGATTTTTGCTCCCGGAACGGGAAAGGTTGTGCTTGCCGAAAACAGGATAGTAACGGGCTGGACTCTTGTAATAGAACATGCCCCGGCTGTTTATACCATTTATTATCATCTCAATAAGATTCACGTAAAAGAAGATTCTTTGGTAAAACAAGGAGAAAAAATTGCCGACATCGGCACGACGGGGTTTTCGACAGGTCCGCATTTGCATTGGGAGCTCCGCATAAATGAAATTCCTGCCGATCCCGAACTTCTTCTAACAAAAGAATTATTTTAGGTTTTATGGTTATATAGCTACGTAGTATTGACAAAAAGCCTCTAATGCTTTATACTGTTTTTATGAGGTACTATAT
>CAJPPE010000199.1 GCA_905372345.1 uncultured Treponema sp.
AAAAGGGAGAAAAGGATCATCTTGATTTACTCTTTGCTTTAGATTCCACTGAAAGCATGAAAGATGATATTGAAGAGGTGCGTAAAAATATCAGCTCAATGCTTGCCGAGATTCTGCCTCAGTATAAAACTTATAGAATAGCTTTAGTTTTATATAAAGATTACCGTGAAGACTTTTTGGTACGGGAAGCCTGTGTTTTTACCGATAACTTAAAGAAATTTGAAAAAGCCTTATACGGCTTTAAAGTTTTCGGAGGAAGGGATATTCCCGAAGCCGTATATGAAGGCCTTTTTTTAGGACTTCGCCAGTCATGGCGTGCCTTAGATGCTGATGTGGATAAAAAACTTATTCTTATAGGAGATGCCCCTCCCCATCCTAAACCTCGAGGCAAGGTAACAAAAGAAAATGTAGACAAACTTGCTGCAGATAAGGGAGTAAAGATTTATCCCATAATATTGCCGCATACTTTGTCGTATTAGAACTATTAAGGAAATTTTTCAAACAAACTTGTATAACTTTATTTAGAGTCAAAACATTGAATAATACCCTTTTTTTATGCTATAATCCTTCATAAGGAGGGCTTATCATGGATTTTGATTTTTCACGAAAGATACCGATAGGAGTGCAGAGTTTTGAGGTCATGCGTAACGATAAATTTCTTTATGTTGATAAAACTCATTTTTTGTTTAAGCTTGCTCATTCTAATCGTGTATACTTTTTAAGCCGTCCCCGCCGCTTTGGAAAAAGCTTATTTCTTTCGACGCTCAAAGCCTACTTTTTAGGCCAAAAAGAGCTTTTTAAGAGCTTGTTCATTGAAAAAGCCGAGGAAAAAAGAGCCGAAATTGAAAAGACCGGCTCTTGGATAGAATATCCTGTTTTGTACATGGATTTTAATATAGGCAAGTACGATGAGCCTCATTCCTTAAAAAGCCATCTAAACCTTACCTTAACTCAATTTGAAGAAATTTATGGAGCTCATAGGCAAGAAGAAGAACCAGCCCAACGCTTTGCAGGGATAATTCAGAGGGCTTACAAGAAAACCGGCCATCAAGTAGTCATCCTCGTAGACGAGTACGATAAACCTCTTTTACAGACTATGGGGGTAAATGAGGCGCTAAACGAAGAATACCGCAACACTCTAAAAACCTTTTATTCGGTAATAAAAACTTGCGACCAGTACATACGCTTTGCCTTTTTAACCGGAGTAACAAAGTTCAGTAAGATCAGCATTTTCAGCGATTTAAATAATTTACAAGATATAAGTATGCTCAATGACTATGCCGAAATATGCGGACTGACTCAAAGTAAAGTAGAAAACACCTTTAAGCCGGAAATAGAAAAGCTGGCAAGGAATACCAAAAACAGCTATACTAAAATGCTTGAAGAATTAAAAAAGCGTTATGACGGCTATAAGTTCAGCGTTTTAGGAGAGTCGGTTTATAATCCTTTTAGCATATTAAATACTCTTAACTCAAGTCAATTAAAAAATTACTGGTTCTCAACAGGTACTCCGACTTTTTTGGTAAATTACCTAAAAGATTCTTATTATAATATTCCAAACCTAGATGGGAAGATAGAGCTTGATGAGGCTGGTATAGAGCTATATAGAGCAGATGCAAAAAATCCCTTGCCGATACTTTTTCAATCTGGATATTTAATAATAAAGGAATATGTAGAAGAAGCGGACCTGTATCGTTTAGGCTTCCCTAATGATGAGGTACGCTACGGCTTTTTAAAAAATCTTTTACCTGCATACACCTCTATTGTGCCTGATGAGACAGGGGTGTCTGTGTGGGCGTTTGTAGAGGATGTAAGTGCCGGGAATGTCGATGAGTTTATGGAAAGAATGAAGGCTATAATAGCTGGAGTACCTTATGATAATCTTCCTAAGGATAAGCTTATATTAAGAGAGCAAAATTATCAGACAGCTGTTTATTTAATCTTTAAACTTATGGGACAGTTTGTAGAAACAGAGATTCACTGTTTAAAGGGCAGGGCTGATTGTATAGTGCATACGAAAGATTCGATATACATCTTTGAGTTTAAGCTGATGAGTGCTGGAAGTGCCGAAGATGCAATAGCACAGATAAAAGAGAAGGGCTATGCCGAGCAATACAAGACAATAGGCAAAAAGATAATCCTGATAGGTTCAAGCTTTAATGAAGAGAAAAGGACTATCGGAGAGTGGAAGATGGAAGAAGAAATATCCTGTATTAAATAGACCATGTAAAATACTTTATCTATTGCCCTTTGCTCGGTTATGCGTTTTGCACAGCATTTGACAGTTTGAAATATCGGTCGAGCCGCCGTTTGTCCATGCCGTTACGTGGTCGGCTTCCATTTCCGAAAGTTTCCAAATTTTATTTTGATTGTTATCGTTTCCTAATGCACATAAGGGACAGTTCGAACAGCCCTTTGCTATCGCTTCGGTAGATTGTGCTTTATACACCGTTTGTTTTACCGGCTCGTCAAAGATTCTTATCTCAAGGAGTTTTTTATCTCGTTCTCCGCCTAAAATGTATTCGTAAATGCCCTTTTTATTTTTAACAAAAAAATCCGCATAGAGTTCTTTTAAGCGAGCGGAAACCTCTTGAGGATTGTAAGAGTTTTTGTGATAGCGTTCATATAAAACGCCCCATTCAAGACCCTTCATTTCTTTTTCTACATCAATAAACACGGTAGAAATCCAATCGATAACGGAATTAAAATATGATTTTAATTCCAAGATGTTCGTATCGTGTCTATGCCGGCTCATATATTCACTTATGTTTCCGCGGGAAACCCAATCAAGTGCACAGTACAAAAAATCCTGCCGGTTTACACTGCCCGAAATGTAGGCGCTCCATTTTTGTATATGAGCATTTTGACTGTTGCTGAATTCTTCTTTTGCCTTTGTTACAAATTCGCCTGAATGAATGGCATTCAACAGTTCCTGCTCATTGAGCGGTATTCCTGCAATGTTTATTGTTTTAAACCATTCTTTTATTTCACTTTCGGTTCCTTCGCACTCATAAATCAACAGTTTCGTTTGCAGGATTTTATTTTGCAAATCGGAAGCTAATCCGCTAAAATATTGTTCCATACCATGAGTGTCTTTTATGGCGAATTTTCCGGTAACGAATCGCCCGAAGCTGGTAATGCGCTGCTGTCCGTCCAAGACTTCAAGTTTCCCGTTCGGAGTTTTGTTAAAATAGATTAAGCCGAGCGGGTAACCCTTGAGGATTGAGTCGATAACGGCAATATCTTTTTTTCCATCCGCATAAATATAATTGCGCTGGTATTCGGGCTGTATCGTCAATTTCCCTGAAAGACCGAAAAGTCCCTTTCCTTCGTATTCGTTGTATACAAAGCCTTCGCAAATATCTTTTATTGTTATGTCTGTCCTCAGCGTGGTAATCATCATCAGCCTCCGTAGAGATAATTATAGCAGAAGTTTTTATATTTTTTAAGTGCTTATATTTTCCTACTACATTGTTATTTATGCCGAATGAGAATTCGTGCATAGAGTACTTGCAAAAACCCTTTTCTGTTTTCACATGTATACCATGGAAATTTTTCAGGCGGATTATGTTTAAATAGTATGGTTGGACCGTCATTCACTTTATTTCCGCTTTGCGTAGTTCCGTCCGCGTTATGCTGGACTGCGTTTGTATAGTGAAAAGTTCTTAACAGCATTTTTTCGCTTCTTTCAGGGGCTAACCCTATGATTTCAAACTGTTCAGGGCAGTATTTATCAAGGAAACTGATCGGCACTCCCATTACACCATTACAATAAGTGCCGGATGAAGAGTCTGACATATTTTCTTTCACCATTGACTTCTGCAAAACAGTTACTGTTTTTGTATGGAATGCCTGATAAGTTTCCGTGATTTGTAATTCCGATGAGTTCAAATTGTTCGGGGCAGTATTTGTCGAGGAAGCTGATCGGCACTCCCATAATGCCGTTACATCTTGTGCCTGATGACAATTCGGGCGTAAGTTGTCCTTGTTCTGTTCTGTTCTGTTC
>CAJPPE010000200.1 GCA_905372345.1 uncultured Treponema sp.
GAAAATGAAGCCCTCCTCGCCGAGCCCGAAGTCTACTCCAACGGCGAAAAAAGCAGAGCCGTTCAGAAAAAAATAGAAGAGTTAAGGGCAAAGGCTGAGGAACTTTCGGAAAGCTGGGCAGAGGCGGCTTCAAAATTGGAAGCAAGTGTCTAAAGCGGAATAATTTTTATTTTTTTTCTTGGTCGAGTTTTTTGTCGGCAAATTGGAAGAGTTTTCCCGAAGTTACAAGATAGGCACCGGCAGCCAAAAAAAGGACAAACATTACGATTCCGAATATCTTCATAAAATCGCCGCCTTTCATACCGAAAAAATAAACGAGGCTGTACAATACGGTAATGTTACATATCGCAGCTATTAAATCATAGATAAAAAATTTATAGAACGGATATTTTACAAAACCGCTCGTCATAGATACGGCATTTCGTACACCGAAAGGGATAAAACGGCAAACTATGTAAGTAAACACGCCATGTTTTTGGAGAGCTTTTAAAAGGCGGTAAGTATTTTCTTTTGTTATAACTTTTGAAAAAAGACCCATCGATATCGTTCCCTTAGCAATTAACCTCCCCCAACCATATACCATACAATCGCTTATAACAGCCCCGGCATAAAGGGCTGTCAAAAAATGAGGAATAGATGCCATTTCACCTTGAGAAAGAATAGCAGACATTACAACGAGCACATCTTCAGGAATAGGGATATTCAATCCGCCCAAGAGTAGACCGATAAAAACCACAAGAGGAAAATAAGTTATATAGTTACCTATCCAGTTCAAAAAGGCCGTCAACATGCAGGTTATACTATATTATTTTAAGCAAAAATTCAAGCTCTGCCAGCCATATTTTTGCCGATATTTCGGAAGGCATAAGCCATTCTCCGCGGGGAGAAAGGGAAAATCCTGTAACCGAAGCCCCCTCGGGACTGCATGATCTTTTAAACTGCTGGGAGAAAAATCTTTTATAAAAAAGATTCAGCCATTTTAAAATTTCGGTCTTGGAATATCGGGAATCCTTAAAAGCTTCAAGGGCCAGAAAATAAACCTTTTTAGGCGAAAAACCGTTCCCTATTGCATGATAAATAAAAAAATCATGAAGTTCGTATGGCCCTATTATATCCTCGGTTTTTTGAGAAATTTCTCCATTTTCAGGCGGAAGAAGTTCCGGACTTACAGGCGTATTTATTATATTTGATAGAAGCTCAAAAAATGCGGAATTTTTCTTTTCATCTTCAAAAAAAATCTTATTTTCAGCAAAGGCAAGTATACAGTCTTTTAGAAGGGTCTTTGGAATTGAAGAATTTACCTCGTACATCGACATCTGATCCCCTCCGTAGGTCATCCAACCTAGAGCTGCCTCAGAGAGTTCTCCTGACCCTACCATGATGCCGCCGATTTGGTTTGCCTTATCCATCAAAATCTGAGTTCTCTCACGGGCTTGGGCATTTTCATAAGCAATATCATGATTATCGATTTTCTGCCCTATATCGGAAAAGTGCTGCACCATAGCCTTTTCAATAGGGATTTCCAAAAGCGTACAGCCCAAGGTCTTTGCAAGAACCGAAGCATTGTTCTTTGTTTTTTCGGTCGTCCCAAAGCCGGGCATAGTAACGGCATAAAGATTTTTAAAATCAATATTTAAAAGTTTAAGAGCATAGGCACTTGCAAGAAGAGCCAAAGAAGAATCCAAGCCTCCTGAAATACCTACAACGCATTTTGAACAGCCTATAAACTGAAGCCGCCTTGCAAGAGCAGAGCTTTGAAAAAAAATAAGCTCCGAAAAGAAATTTTTATAGATAAACTTTTTATGAAGTTCATCGCAATCAGGTAAAAAAGGATTTTTTTGTACATGATAGTTTAAGGTCTTCTTTGTATTGGAGCCTTCTTTTTCAATTAAAATCTCCCAACCGGAGGAATCAGAAGTTTTCGAAAGCCTTGAGCTTAATTTTTGCCCTTTTAAAAATTCCGTATCAATATCGGAAGATATGTAAAGCTCTTTCACAAATGATTTAAACTCAAGTTCTTTTCCGTTTTCAAAAATACCGCATTCACCTGCAAAAACATAATCCGAAACCGACTCTCCCATTCCGCAGTTTGCAAAAGCAATGGCCGATTTTTTTGCGGCCGAAAGAGCTTTATATTCCAGTCTCATAGCAGAAGCTCCAAGAGGCTTTGAAGGCTCTGCAAGAGGATTTAAAACAAAATCGGTACAAGAAGAATCAAAAGAAAATGAAAAGCCTGTATTAAAACCGCAAGAATCCTTACAGTTTACAATAAATTTAAAACCCTTTCCAAAGGGAATATTTTCTCCGCAAAGCGGAATCAGGCAGGGGGCATGTTCAAAATCTGAAAAAATGGAATTTAAAAACTTTGAAGGTAGATGAGGAACAAGGGCTATGAGCTTTCCGCTGCTTATTACCGCCGAACAGGTATAAAGCCTCTCCCCATATAAAAAAGGAAAACCGATAACGGACAAAATAGAAAATTGTTTAGTTTTGCCGGCTATCAGTCTTACCGCATCAAAAGCCTTTTCGATTAAAAGAGACTGTTTAAAAACCGAGCCTAAGGAAGCCCCTGTAATCGAAAGTTGAGGAAAAAGAATCAGATTTGCACCATCTTTTTCGGCTTTTTTTATCTCTTGAAGATGAAGATTTACATTTTCTTCTATGTCTGCAAGAGAAATTTTAGGTGACGAAACCGCAATACGGTAAAAGCCGAGTTCTTCAATACAAAAATTAAAGCTTTTTTTTTTATCCATCGATTTTCCTTTTTTTGTCTTGCAAATTTTTGTCTTTTAAATAAAGAATTAACATCGTCGCAAGAGAGCCGAGAATCATTAAAGCACATAAAATTTGTCCCGTAGATATATTTGTCCATGATTCATAAACATAAATATTGGCGGCTCCGGCTCCAAAAGATATTGGATAGCCCTTATTTGCATCCGGCTGGCGGAAATATTCGATAAAAAATCTAAAAAAGCCGTAGCCTAATGTATAAACACAGACCAAAAAACCGTCAAAGGGCTTTTTTTTGCGGAGGAGCCATAGGATAAGCCAAAGCATAATTCCTTCAAAAAAAGCCTCATAGAGCTGGCTTGGATGGCGGGGCAGATTTATCATTAAAGCACCTTCCTGAACAAGCATACCTGCTTTTTCTGCAAAATCCCTTACCCAGCTTTCGGCCAAATAAAACCGGTCTGAAATAGGAGTTTGAGGAAAAATCATTCCTATATTGCTCGCCGTTATGCGGCCGTAAAGCTCTCCGTTTGCAAAGTTACCGAGACGTCCGAATGTGTAGCCTAAAGGAATTGAAACAGCCATAAGGTCTGCAACCGCCGCAAATTTAAATTTAGATTTTTTTGTCCAGAGGACGACTCCTAAAAAACCGCCTATAAAGCCTCCGTGATAGGACATACCTTGAAAACCTGTAAAGGTGAGTTTTCCGGCTCCATCGTTTGCAAATGGCCAAAAAATAAGCCAAGGGGCTTTTAAGTAGATTTCGGGATTATAGACCAGGGTTCCGAAAATTCTCGCACCCAAAATCAAACCTAAAATTCCCCAGATAAAAAGGTCTGAAATATCATCTTGAGTCATAGCCTTTTGACAGTCTGAATACCTTTCAAATTCCCCCTGCTTTACCTGATAAGAAAACAAAAAATAGGCTATTCCAAAGGCAACAAGATACATAAGACCGTACCAGCGTAAAAAAGGCAGACCCGGAATAATTTCGGGATGAAGCCATGAAGGATATTGTATAGCTAAAAGCATTTTAAACCTCTTAATTATTCTAATTCAACTTCTACTTCTTTAATAGGTGAACATATAATTTGTCCGTTTTTTTCATCGAACTCAAAAAATACGTTATGATGTGTTTCCATAACTTCAAAATAGCGTCCGTGGCTTTCAAGAACAACGCCCGGATAAACCGAACCCTTCACCTTTATTTTTGAAGGAATGTGAAATTCAAAATTTTCTTTTAGATTAAATATGCGGACCGTAAGAG
>CAJPPE010000201.1 GCA_905372345.1 uncultured Treponema sp.
TCTTTAGATATTTCGCCATTTTCTATCTTTTTTGCAAAAGTTTCCATAGCACCAAAAAAAGTAAGTTCTTCAAGTTTATGAAGCTTAGATTGAGCTTTTGCCAATCTCAAAACAACCTCAGGATTTTTAAATTCGGGAACTGAAGAACGCATCAGCATCTCATATCCGTAAATATCGCCGGTACCGGAAGTAACAATTGGCTGCATCGCATATTCTATGAGGTTCCTTTCAAGCATCTGATTAAGAGCTTCTGTACCGTGAATCATTATATAATTCTTTTTATAAGCATCCAAATTAAACTCGTGTAAAGTTCCTTTAAAAGAATTTTTTACATCATATACTGCAAAATTGGAATACCTAAGTAAATCGGCTTGATTGTCCGCATCATAAGGATACCAAGCCAAACCTGCCGAAACACGTAATTTTGAATTCTCTCCATTAGGAAGCATTATACTTGTTCCCTGTATTTCCTTCCAAAATGAAGTCAAAATAAGTCTTATTTCATCAGATGAAGAAAAATCATAAAAGAAGGTATAAAACTCATCTCCGGAGTACCTGCACACAATACAGTATTCTTGCTGAAGAGCTGCAAGTTTTTTTCCAAAAGATGTTAAATACATATCGCCATATACATGCCCAAAAGAATCGTTAATATATTTTAAGTTGTCAAGATCCCACATTACAAGAGCACATACACCTAAATCTTGTTTTTTTAATATTTCGGCAAGTTTTTTATCAAAAGCATATCTATTATAAAGGCCCGTCATTTCATCATAATTCATTTGAATCTCAAGTTTCTTAAGGTCTTCAATTTCTTTGCTAATATCAACCGCTACACCTAGAACTTTATCTTGATCTTTCATCTGCATAAATTTTATCCAGCGAACTTTTCCATGTTCTTCTGTAGGAATAGCATAGATAGTCTTAGTATCATCTTGTTCATCTATATAATATTCATAACGTTTAAGCTGACTATAAAATTCCTCAGTCCTTAAAACGGAATCTTCTGAATAAGATTCAATGTTAAATAATTTAAACCAAATAGAATTACAAAATACCGTTCCCATCAAAATATTTTCTTCAAAAACACCTATAGGAACTTGAAGAGTTTCTATAATTGTAGATACACGCGACGCAGCATTAAAAACACTGGCACTTAATTTTTCTATGGCGACAATGAGGGTATCAACCTCGGTTATATTCATCTTTTCAATATTGAGCATTTTTCGAGGATCACTATCTCGCAGCTTTGCTACAACTTTTTTAAACATATTGGAAATATGTTGACTCGATAAATATGATCCCAGTAAAAACAAAAAGCTTGAAACAAAAAGAAATTTCCAGAATATGTTTTTTAGACTTCTTAAAAATAAAAGTACATTGGCTTCCGGAGTCAAACCTATCAACACCCATTCTTCATTTTCATACATTCCGTTATTCTGATAAAGATGGAATGGTTCAATAGCCAAAGAATATTTATCTGTAAATTCCTGCTCGTCATTAAGCATATCAACGTTTCTATACTCATCATTGATTCTCTTAAAAATAGGAAGGTTATTTACTTTCAAATTATTTGCAGCACTATTAAACACTACAGGCAAAAATGTTTGAGTATTATCATTAGTATCGTGAACAGCTATACAATATATTCCTTCTTTGGACATATCCAGTTCATCAAAATTCAAAAAAGACTGAATATACTTTGCGGATAAATCTATACCGATAACCCCGTAAATATTTCCTTGTTTATCAATTATAGGAATCGAATATGTAATAACCTCATTACTTAAATGGTCCAGTTTAAATGAAGGACTCCAAAATCCTAAATCTTTAGGCGACCAATCAGGATGTCTGAATACTCCAAAAATAGGAGCATTAAAATACCTACAGGAACTGTCTTTATTACAGCGGGAAATAGTAAAATTAGGTTCCCAATTCCCGCCTAAGGCAATATTATGCTTTTGCACAACCTCTGCAGGGCCTCTTGATACAAGAATATCCTCATTATTTGAAGAATAAGAAGCCGGATCATCATTTCTGATATATAAACCCGGATAAAGAAACTCATCTACTTTTATCATAGGAGTCGGTGCATCAATAATCAAAAAAACACCTGTAACATAGTTACGTCTTGCAGTATAGATGAGCTGAGGCAAGAGTATATCAAGAATACGGTTTTGCAAATCAGGTCTATCTGCAAGCTGATAAATCTCCATATTATTTTGAGATAATTCAGCTTGAATTACATTTAAAACTTTTTTATGCAAATCTTCAATTCTTGACCATCTATTAACCATTTCATTTTCGATAATTATTTTGCGGTTTAAAACTTTTTCACTTAAAATTCCATAGGCACTATCTACGGATTGTTGAATAATATCCGAATTGAAAAACATCAACACCACCACTACAGCCTGAAAAACAAATACAAAAACCATAGGAATCAAAAGGCGTACCAACATAGATGCAGAATATTTTTGCTGTTTCAAATTTTTTTTCATTACCTCTCCAACTATTTTAAATCATATAATTTTTTTTCAAGGCCTTTTACCCATTCTTCAAAACTATCATCACTAAGAAATTCACTTAGAGCTTCGTTATAGTTTTTTCCGGCTTTAATTTTTTCAAATACTGTAGCCCTATCTTCTTTTGCTTTTTCTTGAAGCAAATCAGCAAGAAGATTCCTTGCTTCATTCGAATTTTTAAAGCCTGGCTGAAAATAAAGATCTAAGGATTTTATTGCTTCGAGCCCCACATTAAGAGCATCTTGCACAACAGGTAAGATACAAATATCATCGGAACAAAAAGCAGTTTTTACAGCTTCTGTTTCAAGCTCTTTTTTCTTAACAGGTAGATTTCCTGTAGAAACGGCAAATTCTGAATATTTTTGCATACCTGTAAACCATTTTAAAAATAGAACAGATGCTGTTTCTTTTTTTATGTTGCTCTTTAATACGGCCATACCTGCACCTTGCTGAACAACAGTTTTATGCTTTGCATTTCTAAAATGTGGAACAGGCAAAACATGCAAATCAACAGGATAAAAATTACCGGAAGCATCTATTGCTTTCGATGGTAAATATATTACGGAAGAAGTTGATGTTACACAGGCGATAATATCTCCGGTTTTTAAATCATCACTCCTAAATCTTCCTTTTGTGGTAAAAAAACCTTTGACAAACGGAACATAATAATTATCCCAACAAGTACGCAAGGATTTCTTATCCAACACAAACTCAACATCTCCATTTTCCAACACATTGAAAATGTTATTGCCAAGCTCATAGGTACCGGTTAAAATATAATTACTCAAGGCATCCCGCCCAAAAAAAGGTTTACCGTCATTGGGTTCTGCAGTTAATGAATCAGTCCAATTATAATATAGTTCTGCAACCTTTACTAAGCCTTCCCATGTAACTAAATCACGGTAAGAAACTCCTGCAGCTTCTGCAAAGGGTTTCCATGCAGTCTTATTTAAAACAAAAACCTCGGTAGCCTTTGCAATAGGAAAAAGTTTAATTTCGTTCTCTATTCCAAAACCGGAAGAATATAAAAAACTTTTTACATATTCGTCTTTTTCTTTTTCGGTAAAAAATTCGGATAAATCCAATAAAAGGTCTTGTTTGTTAAATTCATAGGCTGTGTCAGGATAGGCTGAAAAGATATCAGGGATTTCATCAGCCCCAATCTTTTGAGAAATAGCATCTTCTAAGAATGAAGATATTTCGTTAACATTTCCGGCCCTTCTGATACTTCGGACATAAACGCCGTATTTAGCACCCTCTGAAGCGTTAAAATTATCAACAAGCCTGTCAAATTTTTCTTTTTGAGATGCACTATAATAATGCCAAACATCTATAGTAATAGGTTCATTTTTATTCAAAACGTTATCTAAATCATACTTACCGGCATCATTTTTAGATGAATTCCGATTACATGAACTTATAATAAGCAAAACAATAC
>CAJPPE010000202.1 GCA_905372345.1 uncultured Treponema sp.
AAATTACACCGATTATATGTCATCCGGTCTGGATGCCTACGCCCGGTCTGATTGGTCATCTGCGGTATTTTCCTTTCAAAAGGCAATGGAAGTTTCAAAAAATTCTTTGGATGAACCTTTCTATTGGTTTATAATGGCAAATGCCTCAGCCCGTAATTATGCGGTTGCTATAAAAGATATTGAGACTTTTTTTAAACGTTTTCCGAATAGTTCTAAGGCTGCAGAGATTATGTACCAGCAAGGCAGAATATGCTGTCTGTCTGCAAAACATGAACAGTCCATAAATATTTTATACGGCTTTTTAAGAAAATACCCGAATCATAGGCAAACAGCCTCGGCCTACTATTGGATAGGTGAAAACCTATACATGGCAGGCCGCTTAAAAGATGCAAGAAGTATTTTTTCGCGGGTTATAATAGATTATCCCTCATCAGCTAAGGTTGAACCTTCCCGATATAAAATAGCCCTTATAGATCAGGCTTCTACACAAGATGAGCTTTTAAAACTTTTAAAAATAAGCCACGAAGAGCTTTTAAAGCTTTCCGAAGAGTCGGAAAAAAATAAAAAAATTTATGAACAAACTATTGCTGCATATCAAAGACAATCTTCGGATACCAGCGGCGATATTAGAATTGCAGAGCTTTCAGAACAGCTTAAAATGGAAAGAAAGCGTAATGAGGAACTGCATGATCAACTTGTAATGTTTGAGTTAAAAAATCAGGAGCTTTTGGCTGCTTTAGCAAATATGGATGCTAAATACACTGCGGAAATGGTTGCTGATGAGGAAAAGCCTGAAGCAGATTATTCCGATCCGGATGCCAGGCGTGCAGCAATTGAAGCTCTAATAAAAAAATCTAAAACTTTGCAGACTATGTATAATCAACTTTTGGAGGAAAATGGCCAATGAAAGGAAAAAGATATTTAACTATTTTATTATTGGGTTTGACTGCATTTTTTTTACATGCTAAATCACTGCCTGATTACGAACTTTTCAAAGATAATCTTAAACTGGTAGTTTTTAGAAAGACAGGAAATTTTTGTCTTTATAATCTTTCCGTTAGAGGAAAGGGGAAATACACTCCTCTTTATGATGATATATCCCTTGGCCGCACTAATAAGTTCTATGTTTATAAGGACAATAAGGTTTACGAATTAAAAAATAAAATTGGGAAGCCGGTAAATATTGAAGCCGATGAAGATTCAATAAAAATTGTATATGAGTTCGAAGAATCTTTTTATGTTACTCAAAAATTATCGTTTGCTCAAAATACTTACGGTACAAGCGGCCCTATTTTAAAAATTGAGACTATAGTTGAAAATACAAGCGGCAGTACGGCAGAGTTTGCATTAAAGGCTCTTTTTGATACTAAACTCGGAGAAAAGCGAAAAACACCCATTTATACGGATCTAAGAACCGGAATTTTTAGCGAAACGGTTTTAGAGCCTAAATTTGAAAAAGATTCTGCTGTTATTTCTGCAAATTCCGATTTAGCTTGTTTGTTTCTAATCAATCATTCCGAAGCTAAAATGCCGGAAAGAATTTATGTTGCCAACTGGGAAAGACTTCAAAGTCTGAAATGGCTGCCTAAAACCGTTCAAGGAAGATTATTCAGTACCAAATATTCGCACAATGATTCAGCCTTGCTTTTTGTTTGGCCTAAAGAAGTTTTAGGGAACAACGAGACCTTAAAAGTAAATATGTTGATAGGCTGCTATGATTTCTTAAGAAAAAATAACGCTCCTGTAAAAGAAGAAAATCAGGAAAATACCGATACCCCTGTTCCTCAGGATAAAGTTGAAAATCCTAAAACTGAAAAAGATTACCAATATATACAAGCCTTATTGGATAAAATTCTTGAAGTTGAATCAAATCCCGATATGGCCTCTGACGAATATATTGAAGATTTAATACAACAGACAGACAATGCAATACAAAATATACAGGAATAAAAAATGGCTATTTCCGTTGTAGAGCAAGGTAAAAAATTATTATGTAAAAAGAAATATAATGATGTTATCTTTTTATTGGAGCCTCATGTTGTTGAGTACAGAGATTCTTTTGCTTTCCATTTTTATTTAGGTTTAGCATCTTTCCATATAGGTGATATTCAGGGTGCTATGGATTATTTTTTAAGAGCCAGACAAATAAAACCGACGGATGCGGATTTGCTGTCAACTTATGCTGCTATGGCCTTGAGACGCTCTCTTACAACAGAGGCCGTAGAATACTATTTACAAGCCCTTGAGCATAATCCCAATTGTAAACTTGCAAAAAAAGGTTTGGACATCATTCGCAAAAATAATTCGCCGGAAAAGTTAGGCAATTTTGTTCAGTCAGGTAAAATAAAAACGCTTTTTCCCCGTCCGGGGCATGAAGAAAAAAAAGGAAGACTAATTGCCGCAGCCCTTGTTTTAGGAATTTCGCTTGTTTCTTTTCTTTTTATCGTGCCGTACATAACTAAAACAAGGCAGTTTTCAGACAACGAAAGAGCTAACTTGAAAGAATTTAAATTGGACAGCAATGAAAGAAAATATGCTGTAGATATGGAAGGCTCATACATTTATGTTTTGACCCAGAGCCAAATATTAAAAGCGTATTCCGATGCTCAAACTTATTTTAATGCCCACAGGGATAATGCTGCTCAAGTTGAGATAAATAGGCTTCTTTCATCAAATGCCTCTTTTTCGATAAAACAAAAATCCAGACTTTTGATGGATTATTTTGAAGAGCCAGGCTTTGATAACATACAGGATATTTATTCTTATGCTCAGGTAAAACAAGAACCTTTGCTTTATCTTGATTGCTGGGTAGTGTGGAAGGGAATGCCTGCCAATCTACAGACCGGTACATATAGTACAGCCTTTAATCTTTTGGTAGGTTACGATACAAAACAGGTATTGGAAGGTGTTGTTCCGGTTTTTTGTGATTTCGTGTCAAAAATAGATCCTGATAGGCCTGTAAATGTATTAGGGCAAATAATTATAAAAGACGGAACCGTTTGTCTAAAGGGAAAAGGTATTCACCAAACCCAAAAGCCGGCTGAAAACGACTAGAATTTTATATGACGGTTTTCTATTTTTTCCTCGGAGCCGGCAAGACTGCAGGCTCTATCCAGACAGTTGTATAGCTCTCTTATGTTTCCGGGCCAGTTGTGAAAGTTAAGTTTTGCTTGTGCCTCATCGCTTATTGTTTTTTCCGCCTTGGTAAGATAAGCTTGAGCGATGTACTTTATATCTTCCTTTCTATTCCGCAGAGGCGGTATTTTATGGTGCAGAACATCCAGCCTATAGTAAAGATCTTGGCGGAATTTTTTTTCGTTAATCATTTTTTGTAAATCTTCGTTTGCTGCTGCTATTAAGCGGAATTCAACCTGCTTTGATTTTGTCGAGCCTACCGGCCTTATAAGGCCGGATTCTAAGACGTGCAGGAGTTTTGCTTGGATATCCGGTGAAAGGGTTTCCATTTCGTCCAAAAAGAGTGTACCGCCGGAGGCTTCAAAAAAGGCTCCTTCTTTTTTAACTGCACCTGTGAAACTTCCTTCTTCAGTGCCGAACAAAAAAGATTCAGCTAATGATTCCGGTATACAGCTCACATTTATGGGCATGAATTTTTTCTCTTTGACATGGGATAATCTATGTATTAAATTTGCTGCCAAACCTTTTCCTGCTCCTGTTTCGCCTGATAGAAGAACCGGTAATTTTGAGTTAGCTGCTCTGTAAATAAATTCTCTTAGTTCATTCGCTTCCTTACTGATACCGATTATTTCTTTTTTGATTATTTGCGTGCTTTCGTCTTCCTTTGTGTAGGACGGTGTTTTTTCTCTGCAGAATTCTTCCATAAAAAAATTTTCTATTTTGTCGTATATTCCTTGAAAATCTTTTGGAATTTCAAAAATTTCCGATACATGGGAGTTTAATAGATTGTATTGTAAATCGTTTTGTCTGCAATGTATTATAA